>NZ_JBHWUU010000061.1:0-63935 GCF_042737375.1 Streptomyces sp. NPDC060000 | reverse complement strand
GGGGGGGGGGGGGGGGGGGGGGGCGCCCCCGGGTTTTGGGGGGGGTCCCCGGCGTCGTTGGGGCCCCGGGGGGGGCCCCCGGGGGGGGGGGGGGGGGCGGGTTTTCCCCGGCCCCCCCCTCACGCGGTCCTGGGGAAGTCGTACGGGGCTCAGCCCTCGGCGCCCGCCGGCTCGCGGGTCGCGGTCGCCGTGACCTGGTGCACCGGGTGGGCGTCCCGCGGCATGCCGAGGCCCATCGCGCGCATGATGCCGCCGACGACACCACCGAGGGCCACGATCGCCATGCCGGCCCAGAAGCCGATCGGCTCGGCCATCACCATGAACGCGCCCGCGACGGTGAAACCGATGAAGGCGATGATGACACCGGTCCAGGCGGCCGGGGTGTGTCCGTGGCTGCTGCCCGCCATGACTTGCTCCTCATTGCTGTCTCTGTGTCCGTCCGAGCCGGACGCTCCTCGTCCATTGTCCCGTACCCCCGGACGCACCGGACGCGGGGGTGGCTTCGGATCGCGTCTGATTCGCCACATCGGGAACCGCTCGGCCGGAGAGGGGCCCGGCACGTACCGGACCGCGCACGGGCCGTGCACGGGCGGGGTACCGCGCGGGAGGCCCGGGTTGCTCAGGCCGGATCCGCGCCCGTCGGGTCCTCGCCCCGGTCCAGGGCCTTCCAGATGTCCTCGGGCCGGTCCGGGTCGACCGGCTTGGCCGCGCGCCGGGGGCGCGGGGCGCCGTCGCGTTCGTAGCGGCCGGACATCGTGGGCCACAGGCGGCCGTAGCGCAGGGCGAGGAGGCCGGCCAGGAGGATCAGGGCGCCGCCCGCGGCCGCGACGTAGGGCCAGGCGGTGTGGCTGAACGAGGCGACGGTGGCGGAGGTGTCGCCGGAGGCCCGCGCGGCCTGCTCGTCGAGCGCGGAGCCGTCGGTGGCGCCGAGCAGAGCGGCGGTCATGATGCCGGCGCCGGAGAGCGCGAGCAGGGCGGAGACCGCGAAGCGGCCGCTCCTGCGGACGGCGAACACGGCGACCAGCGCGGCGAGGGCCGCTATGGCGAGCGCCGCGGGCACGCCCGTGACGTCGCTGCCCCTGGCGGTCAGGGGGAAGGCGCCGCCGGCCACCGTGGCCTTGCCCTCCGACCAGAGCTGCCGGGTGGAGAGCAGGGTCACGGCCGAGCCCAGCGCACCGAACAGCAGGGCGAGCGCGAGGCTGCGGCGGCCGGACCCGGCGGGGGCGGCGGCATCGGATCGGGGGTGCGGAACAGCAGTCACGTACTCCACTATCGCCTGAACCCCGTGCGAACCGTCACCCGGGTTCACGTGAGACGCGTCCTATCCGCGAGATCGCGCCACGGCCGGCTGTCCGGAAGCGGCCCGATCGGCCAGCCGGTTGGCGGTGTGGACGGCGCGCAGGACCGCCGCCGCCTTGTTGCGGCACTCCTGGTCCTCGGCGACCGGGTCGGAGTCGGCGACGATGCCCGCACCGGCCTGGACGTAGGCGGTGCCGTCGCGCAGGAGGGCCGTGCGGATGGCGATGGCGGTGTCGGAGTCGCCCGCGAAGTCCAGGTAGCCCACGCAGCCGCCGTACAGACCGCGCCGGGACGGCTCCAGTTCGTCGATGATCTGCATGGCGCGCGGCTTGGGGGCGCCGGAGAGGGTGCCGGCCGGGAAGCAGGCGGTGAGGACGTCGAAGGCGGTGCGGCCCGCCGCGACCTTCCCGGTGACCGTCGAGACGATGTGCATCACGTGCGAGTACCGTTCGACGGACATGAAGTCGACGACCTCGACCGAGCCCGGTTCGCAGACCCGGCCCAGGTCGTTGCGGCCGAGGTCGACGAGCATGAGGTGCTCGGCGCGCTCCTTGGGGTCGGCGAGCAGTTCGTCGGCGAGTGCCTGGTCCTCCTGCGGGGTGGCCCCGCGGTGCCGGGTGCCGGCGATGGGGTGGACCATGGCGTGGCCGTCCTCGACCTTGACCAGGGCCTCCGGGGAGGAGCCCACCACGTCGAAGCCGTCGAAGCGGAACAGGTACATGTACGGCGACGGGTTCGTCGCCCGCAGCACCCGGTAGACGTCCAGCGCGCTCGCCGTGCACGCCGTCTCGAAGCGCTGCGAGGGGACGACCTGGAAGGCCTCGCCGGCCCGGATGCGCTCCTTGATGTCCTCGACGGCCTCCCGGAAGTCGGGGCCGCCCCACAGGGCGCTGTACTCGGGGAGTTCGGAGGGCGGGAGGACGGCCGGAGGCTGGGCGACCGGGCGGGAGAGGTCGGCCTCCATCGCGTCCAGCCGGGCCATCGCGTCCGTGTAGGCCTCGTCTACGCCGGTGTCCAGGTCGTTGTGGTTGATCGCGTTGGCGATCAGCAGGACGGAGCCCTCCCAGTGGTCCATGACGGCGAGGTCGCTGGTCAGGAGCATGGTCAGCTCGGGCAGCTCCAGGTCGTCGCGGCCGCCGGGGCCGATCTTCTCCAGGCGGCGCACGATGTCGTAGCCGAGGTAGCCGACCATGCCGCCGGTGAAGGGCGGCAGACCCTCCTGGTGGGGGGTGTGGAGGGTCTCGATGGTGGCTCGCAGGGCGGCGAGCGGGTCGCCGTCCTGCGGGACGCCGACGGGCGGGGTGCCGAGCCAGTGGGCCTCGCCGTCGAGCGCGGTGAGGGTGGCGGCGGAGCGGACGCCCACGAAGGAGTACCTGGACCACTGAAATGCCGTACGGCCGTTCTCCGCGGACTCCAGCAGGAAGGTGCCGGTGCGCTCGGCGGCGAGCTTGCGGTAGAGCGCGACCGGGGTGTCACCGTCGGCGAGGAGCTTGCGGGTGACCGGAATGACGCGGCGGTCGGTGGCCAGCTTGCGGAACGTCTCGAGGTCCATGGCGGCTGACCTTACTGATCCGTGGCGGGTACGCCGGAATCGGCGTTCTCGATCAGCACATCGGCGTCGAAGCAGGTGCGCGCGCCGGTGTGGCAGGCGGCGCCGACCTGGTCGACCTTGACGAGCACGGTGTCGGCGTCGCAGTCGAGGGCGACGGACCTGACCCACTGGAAGTGGCCCGAGGTGTCGCCCTTGACCCAGTACTCCCGGCGGCTGCGCGACCAGTAGGTGCAGCGGCCGGTGGTGAGCGTGCGGTGCAGTGCCTCGTCGTCCATCCAGCCGAGCATGAGCACCTCACCGGTGTCGTACTGCTGGGCGATGGCGGGGACGAGCCCGTCGGCGCTGCGCTTGAGGCGCGCGGCGATCTCGGGGTGGAGGTTGCTGGGCGGCGTGCTGGTCATGTCCGCCATTGTGCCGCGCGCCACTGACAGTGACGGGCCGTGTCCACCGATTGGAAGGAGCGGCAACGGTGGGCCTCGGTGGGGGGCGACGGGTGGGCGGACCCCGTACGCAGTCGTAGGCTGACTGCATGTCGACTTTCGCCAAGCGTGAACGGCTCCTGCTCGCTGACCTCTTGGAGACGGCGGGCCCCGAGGCCCCGACCCTCTGCGAGGGCTGGCGGACCCGCGACCTGGCGGCGCACGTGGTGGTGCGCGAGCGCCGCCCGGACGCCGCAGGGGGCATCCTGATCAAGCAGCTCGCGTCGCGCCTGGACAGGGTGATGGAGGAGTTCGCCGCCAAGCCGTACGAGGAACTGATCCAGCTCATCCGCACGGGTCCGCCGCGCTTCTCGCCCTTCCAGCTCAAGCAGCTCGACGAGGCGTCCAACACGATCGAGTTCTACGTGCACACCGAGGACGTCCGGCGCGCCCGGCCCGACTGGACGCCGCGCGGCCTCGACCCGGTCTTCCAGGACGCCCTGTGGACCCGTCTGGAGCGCACCGCGCGCCTGATGGGCCGCGGCACCCCGACCGGACTGGTGCTGCGCCGCCCGGACGGCCGTACGGCGGTCGCCAACCGGGGCACTCCCGTGGTGACGGCCACCGGGGAGCCGTCGGAACTGCTGTTGTTCCTGTACGGCCGGCAGAGCGCCGCCGAGGTGGAGCTGGAGGGCGAGAAGGACGCGATCGCCCGGCTGCACAGTGGCAAGCAGCTCGGCATCTGAGAGGGCCCGGGCATGATCAAGGTGGCCATGACGGGCGTGTACGTCGACGACGTCACGAAGGCCCACGCCTTCTACACGGAGGTCCTGGGCTTCGAGACGCGTCTGCACATGGACCTCGGCGGGGGCACGCTGCTCGTCACCGTGGGCGCGCCGGACGGGGCCCAGCAGGATCTCCAGCTGCTGCTGGAGCCCGGCCGGGGCCCCATCGCGGAGCCCTACCGCGCGGCGCTGCGGGAGGCGGGGCTGCCGTGCATCGTCTTCTCCGTCGACGACATCCAGGCGGAGTACGAGCGGCTGCGCCGGTTGGGTGTGCGCTTCACCCACCCTCCGCAGGACCAGGGTCCGGTCGTCGCGGCCGTCCTGGACGACACGGTGGGCAACCTGGTGCAGCTGGTTCAGCCGAAGGAGTGAGCTCAGCGCACGGGGTGACCTGAGCTCAGCGCACGGGGTGACCGGTCTCCCGCAGCGCGTTCTTGACCTCGCCGATCCGCAGGTCGCCGAAGTGGAACACCGACGCGGCGAGCACCGCGTCCGCGCCCGCCTCGACGGCCGGCGCGAAGTCGGCGAGCTTGCCGGCGCCGCCGGAGGCGATCACCGGGACCTTCACGTGCCCCCGGACGGCGGCGATCATCTCCAGGTCGTAGCCGTCCTTGGTGCCGTCCGCGTCCATCGAGTTGAGCAGGATCTCTCCGGCGCCCAGCTCGGCCGCCCGGTGCGCCCACTCGATCGCGTCGATGCCGGTGCCCTTGCGGCCGCCGTGGGTCGTCACCTCGAAGGTCCCCGCGGGGGTCCGCCGGGCGTCCACCGACAGCACCAGCACCTGGCTGCCGAACCGCTCGGCGATCTCCTTGATCAGCTCCGGGCGGGCGATGGCCGCCGTGTTGACGCCCACCTTGTCCGCGCCGGCCCGCAGCAGCTTGTCGACGTCCTCGGGCGTGCGCACCCCGCCGCCGACGGTGAGCGGGATGAACACCTGTTCGGCGGTGCGGCGCACCACGTCGTAGGTCGTCTCGCGGTTGCCCGACGAGGCGGTGATGTCCAGGAACGTCAGCTCGTCGGCGCCCTCGGCGTCGTACACCTTGGCCATCTCGACGGGGTCGCCCGCGTCGCGCAGGTTCTGGAAGTTGACGCCCTTGACGACCCGGCCGTTGTCCACGTCGAGGCAGGGGATGACTCGTACGGCGAGCGTCATGCTGCGGGCTCCCTGTTTCCTCCGTCGGGGCGGAACGCCTCCACCTCGACCTCGACGACCAGGCTGGGGTCCACGAGGCCGGCGACGATGACCATGGACGCGGCGGGCCGGATCGAGTCGAACAGCTCCTTGTGAGCGCGTCCGACGTCGTCCACGTCCCGCGCGTGGGTGATGTACATGCGCGTGCGCACGACGTCGTCGCGCCCCAGGCCCAGCTGTTCCAGGGCCGCGAACGCGACGTTGAAGGCGTTGACCGCTTGTTCGTACGGGCCGCCGCCGGCGATCTCGCCGTCCACGATCGAGGTGCAGCCGGAAACCAGCACCAGGCCGTTCGGCAGCTCCACCGCGCGGGAGTACCCGAAGGTCTCCTCCCAGGGCGCGCCGGTCGCGACGCGTCGCAGTTCGCTCACTTGGCGACCGCCTCCAGGGCCTCTTCCAGGGTGAACGCCTTGGCGTACAGGGCCTTGCCGACGATGGAGCCCTCGACGCCGAGGGGTACCAGTTCGGCGATGGCGCGCAGGTCGTCGAGGGACGAGACACCGCCGGACGCCACGACCGGGCGGTCCGTCACGGCGCACACGTTCCTCAGCAGCTCCAGGTTCGGGCCCTGGAGGGTGCCGTCCTTGGCGATGTCGGTGACGACGTAACGCGCGCAGCCCTCCTTGTCGAGGCGTGCCAGCGTCTCGTAGAGGTCGCCGCCGTCGCGGGTCCAGCCGCGGCCGCGCAGGGTCGTGCCCCGGACGTCCAGGCCGACGGCGATCTTGTCGCCGTGCTCGGCGATGACCTTGGCGACCCACTCGGGCGTCTCCAGGGCGGCCGTGCCGAGGTTCACCCGGGTGCAGCCGGTGGCCAGCGCGGCGGCGAGGGTGTCGTCGTCGCGGATGCCGCCGGAGAGCTCCACCCTGATGTCCATCGCGCCCGCGACCTCGGCGATGAGCGCGCGGTTGTCGCCGGTGCCGAACGCGGCGTCCAGGTCGACCAGGTGCAGCCACTCGGCGCCCGAGCGCTGCCAGGCGAGGGCGGCCTCGAGCGGGGAGCCGTAGGAGGTCTCGGTGCCCGACTCGCCGTGTACGAGGCGGACGGCCTGGCCGTCGCGGACGTCGACGGCGGGGAGGAGTTCGAGCTTGCTCACAGTGTTCCGATCCAGTTGGTGAGGAGCTGGGCTCCGGCGTCGCCGGACTTCTCGGGGTGGAACTGCGTGGCCCACAGGGCGCCGTTCTCCACGGCGGCCACGAACGGCTTGCCGTGCGTGGACCAGGTCACCTTCGGCGCGCGCAGGAGCGGGTTGTGCACATCGAAGGACCAGTCCTGGACGGCGTAGGAGTGCACGAAGTAGAAGCGCGCGTCCGTGTCCAGTCCGGCGAAGAGCTCGGAGCCTGCCGGGGCTTCGACGGTGTTCCAGCCCATGTGGGGCACGATCTCGGCCTGGAGCGGCTCGACCGCGCCGGGCCACTCGTCGAGGCCCTCGGTCTCCACACCGTGCTCGATGCCGCGGGCGAACAGGATCTGCATGCCGACGCAGATGCCCATCACCGGGCGCCCGCCGGACAGCCTGCGGCCGATGATCCAGTCGCCGCGGGCCTCCTTCAGGCCGCGCATACAGGCGGCGAAGGCGCCGACGCCCGGCACCAGCAGCCCGTCGGCGTTCATGGCCGTGTCGAAGTCACGGGTGATCTCGACGTCGGCCCCGGTGCGCGCGAGGGCGCGTTCGGCGGAGCGGACGTTGCCGAAGCCGTAGTCGAAGACGACGACCTTCTTCGGGCTTTTCGGGGCGGCGCTCAATTCCACACCTCCAGCCGCACGACGCCGGCGAGGAGACACATCGCGGCGCCGATCGAGAGCAGCACGATCAGGCTCTTCGGCATCTGCTGCTTGACGAAGGAGTAGATGCCTCCGGCCAGGAAGAGGCCGACGACGATCAGGACGGTCGACAGTCCGCTCATGGCTTTACAGTGCGCCCTTCGTGGAGGGGAGGATGCCGGCCGCGCGCGGGTCGCGCTCGGCGGCGTAGCGCAGGGCCCGGGCCAGCGCCTTGAACTGGCACTCCACGATGTGGTGCGCGTTGCGCCCGTAGGGCACGTGCACGTGCAGCGCGATCTGTGCCTGGGCCACGAAGGACTCCAGGATGTGCCGGGTCATCGTGGTGTCGTACTCGCCGATCATCGGCGCCATCTTCTCGGGCTCGGTGTGCACGAGGTAGGGACGGCCGGAGAGGTCGACGGTGACCTGGGCGAGGGACTCGTCCAGCGGGACCGTGCAGTTGCCGAAGCGGTAGATGCCCACCTTGTCGCCGAGGGCCTGCTTGAAGGCGGCGCCGAGCGCGAGGGCGGTGTCCTCGATGGTGTGGTGGGAGTCGATGTGCAGGTCGCCGTCGGTCTTCACGGTCAGGTCGAACAGACCGTGCCGGCCGAGCTGGTCCAGCATGTGGTCGTAGAAGCCGACGCCGGTCGACACGTCGACCTTGCCGGTGCCGTCGAGGTTGATCTCGACGAGGACCGACGTCTCCTTCGTCGTGCGCTCGATTCTTCCGATACGGCCTTCGCGAGTCATGCGCTCTGCTCCTTCGGGGGTGTGGGGGTGTCCCCCACAAGACACTTCAACTCACGGACCGCGTGGAGGAACGCGTCGTTCTCTTCGGGGGTTCCGGCGGTGACCCGCAGCCAGCCCGGCACACCGTTGTCCCGGACGAGCACCCCGCGGTCGAGGATCTGCTGCCAGACCCGGTGGGCGTCCGCGAACCGGCCGAACTGCACGAAGTTGGCGTCGGACGCCGTGACCTCGTAGCCGATCGCTAGCAGTTCGTCCACCAGCCGGTCGCGCTCCGACTTGAGCTGCTCGACGTACTTGAGCAGCGTGTCGGTGTGCTCCAGGGCGGCCAGCGCGGTCGCCTGGGTGACGGCCGACAGGTGGTACGGCAGCCGGACGAGCTGGACGGCGTCCACGACCGCGGGGTGCGCGGCGAGGTAGCCGAGGCGCAGGCCGGCCGCGCCGAAGGCCTTCGACATGGTGCGTGAGACGACGAGATTCGGCCGACCTTCGAGCAGCGGCAGCAGTGAGTCGCCGTGGCTGAACTCGATGTAGGCCTCGTCCACGACCACCATCGACGGTTTGGCGGTCTGCGCGGCCTGGTACAGCGCGAGGACCGTCTCGGCCGGGACCGCGGTGCCGGTGGGGTTGTTGGGGGTGGTGATGAAGAGGACGTCGGGCCGGTGCTCGGCGATGGCCCGCTCGGCCGCCGCCAGGTCGATGGTGAAGTCCTCGTTGCGCGGACCGGAGATCCATCCGGTGCCCGTGCCGCGCGCGATGAGCCCGTGCATCGAGTACGACGGCTCGAAGCCGATCGCGGTACGGCCGGGCCCGCCGAAGGTCTGGAGCAGCTGCTGGATGACCTCGTTGGAGCCGTTCGCCGCCCAGACTTCGGCCGGGCCGACCTCGTACCCGGCCGTGTCGGTCAGGTACTTCGCGAGTTGGGTACGCAGCTCGACGGCGTCCCGGTCCGGGTACCGGTTGAGGTCGCGGGCCGCCTCGCGCACCCGCTCCGCGATCCGCTCGACCAGCGGCTCGGGCAGCGGGTAGGGGTTCTCGTTGGTGTTCAGCCGTACGGGGACGTCCAGTTGGGGCGCGCCGTAGGGGGACTTGCCGCGCAGCTCGTCCCGTACGGGGAGATCGTCGATTCCGAAGCTCACTTGCCCGTCGGTACCTTCCAGTCGAACCGCGCCTTGATCGCCGCCCCGTGGGCCGGCAGGTCCTCCGCCTCCGCCAGCGTCACCACGTGGTGCGCGACCTCGGCCAGCGCGTCCCGCGTGTAGTCGACGATGTGGATGCCCCGGAGGAAGGACTGCACGGACAGCCCGGAGGAGTGGCAGGCGCAGCCGCCCGTCGGGAGCACGTGGTTGGATCCGGCCGCGTAGTCGCCGAGGGAGACCGGCGCCCAGGGCCCGACGAAGATCGCACCCGCGTTCTTCACCCGTTCGGCCACCGCGGCGGCGTCGGCCGTCTGGATCTCCAGGTGTTCGGCGCCGTACGCGTCGACCACCCGCAGGCCCTCGTCGACGCCGTCGACCAGCACGATCGCCGACTGCCGGCCGGCGAGCGCCGGGACGATCCGGTCCTCGACGTGCCGGGTGGCCGCGACCTGCGGCTCCAGTTCCTTCGCGACCGCGTCCGCCAGCTCGACGGAGTCGGTGACCAGGACGGCGGCCGCGAGCGGGTCGTGTTCGGCCTGGCTGATCAGGTCGGCGGCGACGTGCACGGGGTCGGCCGTGGAGTCCGCGAGGACGGCGATCTCGGTCGGTCCGGCCTCGGCGTCGATCCCGATCTTGCCGGCGAAGTAGCGCTTGGCGGCGGCGACCCAGATGTTGCCGGGGCCGGTGACCATGTTCGCGGGCGCGCAGGACTCGGTGCCGTGCGCGAACATCGCGACGGCGGTCGCGCCACCGGCCGCGTACACCTCGTCGACGCCGAGCAGGGCGCACGCGGCGAGGATCGTCGGGTGCGGAAGGCCGCCGAACTCGGCCTGCGCCGGGGAGGCGAGCGCGATCGACCCGACGCCGGCCTCCTGGGCCGGGACGACGTTCATGATCACGGAGGACGGGTAGACCGACCGGCCGCCGGGCGCGTACAGCCCGACCCGCTCGACGGGCACCCACTTCTCGGTCACGGATCCGCCGGGCACGACCTGGGTCGTGTGCGTCGTACGGCGCTGCGCGCGGTGGACGAGACGGGCGCGGCGGATGGACTCCTCCAGGGCCGCGCGCACGGCCGGGTCGAGCTGCTCCAGCGCGTCCGTGATCGCCCGCGCGGGAACGCGTACGGATTCCAGCCGCACCCCGTCGAACTTCTCCGCGAAGTCGATCAGCGCCGCGTCGCCCCGATGATGCACGGCCTCGCAGATCGGACGCACCTTCTCCAGGGCGGCCGAGACGTCGAAGTCGGCTCGGGGCAGCAGGTCGCGCAGGGCGGGGCCCTCGGGGAGGGCGTCGCCGCGCAGATCGATTCGGGAGATCACAGGGTCAATTCTCTCAGACCGGGATCGGGCGTCGTTCGCGCGTATCAATGGCTGATACAGAACCTGGCCGGAATCCGGAAGATCCCCTTCGGGTCTAGCGTTCGGGGGTCGCTCACCGGGCATGAACAGCTGTGCGACACCCGCGAGTGACGGAAGGGGTGCGTGGAGTGACCGAGGGGGCCGGCATCCGTACAGGAGACGACGCGGGAGATCTGCCGGACGACCTGACCGCCGCCGAGGCCGGCATGTGGCAGGCCTTCCGCAACGGCAGCGTGTACGACCTGAGCAGCGGGGACACGGTCGTCGACGACCCGCACGGTGGCCATCCGTGGGGTGAGTCGCGGACCGTGCGGGCGCGGATCGTCGCCTGGCTGCTGCTGGCCGGGCCTCCCGCGCTGGCCGGCCGGGTCCCCTCGCTGAAACTGGTGGGCGTGCAGGTCAGCGGCACCCTGGATCTCGCGGGCGGCACGGTGGTGCCGTACCTGGAGATGAAGCGCTGCCGGTTCGAGCGGGAGGTACTGCTGCCCGAGGCTCGGTTCACGACGCTGCGGATGGTGGACTGCTCGGTGCCGCGCCTGGAGGCGGCCCGGGTGCACACCGAGGGCGATCTGCACCTCCCCCGCTGCCGCTTCCACAACGGCGTCCGGCTCACCGACGCGCACATCGGCACCGACCTGCTGCTCAACCAGGCGATCGTCTACCGCGACCGGTCCGGCCGCTCGATCGCCGCCGACGGCATGACGGTCGGCCAGGATCTCCAGGCCGAGCTGCTCGAATCGCACGGCGAACTGAGTCTGCGCAGCGCCAAGATCGGCGTGTCGCTGAGCCTGCGCGGGGCTCGGCTGGCCAACCCCTACACGCGGCTCGCGCTGAACGCGCCACAGCTGACGGTGGAGCGCTCGCTGTACCTGACCCCCGCCGGCGTCGGCGGCCAGGCGCTGAGCGGCACGACACCCGCGCGCGGGACACGCATCCAGCGCTTCGAGTGCCGGGGCGGGATACGCCTGGACGACGGGCGGTTCGGGGACGCCGTCGACCTGGAGCGGGCCCGGTTCGTGTTCACGGAGGACCAGGAACTGTCGCTGCGCCGGGTACAGACGCCCGAGCTGCGCTTCCTCGGGGAGCGGCCGGGGCGCGGCAAGGTGGTGCTGTCGGGCGCCCGGGTGATCAACCTGGTGGACCGGGCGAGCGCCTGGCCGGGCCCCGGCAGTGTGCACATGGGCGGCTTCGCGTACGAGAACCTGGTGCCGCAGGGCCCGTTCCCGCTGGCCGAGCGGCTGCGCTGGGTGGCCGCGGCGACCGCCGAGTACGCCCCGGAGCCGTACGAACGGCTGGCGACCGTGCTGCGGGCGGGCGGGGAGGACGAGGACGCCCGCGAGGTACTGCTCGCCAAACAGCGGCGGCGGCGCGAGACCCTGCCGCCGGCCGCGAAGCTCTGGGGCTACGTACAGGACTGGACGGTCGCGTACGGCTACCGGCCGGGCCGGGCGGCGGTGTGGATGGCGGTGCTGTGGGCGGCGAGTTCGCTGGCCTTCGGGCACGCCGCGCATCCACCCGTCAACCGCGACGGGCACCCGCCCTGGAATCCGTCCCTCTTCGCCCTCGATCTGCTGCTGCCGGTCATCGACCTGGGACAGGTCGGCCAGTGGCAGCTGAGCGGCGGCTGGCAGTGGCTGTCGGCGGCGCTGATCCTGCTGGGCTGGATCCTGGCGACGACGGTGGCGGCGGGGGCGACACGACTGCTGCGCCGGGGCTGACCGGCGGGCCGCCGGTCACCGGCAGTCGGCGCACGGTGGCCTTTACCGCCCCTTGACCGGACTGTGTACAACTTTCGTGAAGGTACTCGAACCCTCTGGCGCAATCTGAACCTGCGGCTTTTCAATGGGCGGACCATGGCTCTGCTGCCCCCGTTCATCCGCGTCTCCCGGGCCTCCCGGACGACACGGAACGCCGCCGCCCCCCACAGCGCCGCCGGGCTCCCCACCGACGACGAGGTGCTCCTCGACGTGCCCGACGACCGTCTCGGTCCCGCCCTGGTCGCCGCCGGCCTGGGCGCCTACGCTCCCGCCGCCCAGCTGATGGCCCACACCCGGGAACGGGCCGAGTGGGAGTACCGAGACCGGTACGCGACCCGGCTGGCGTCCTTCGCACACTCACGTTCGGAGTGGTTCGAGGAGTGGCGTGCCGCCGCCCCGCGCGACCCGGACGTCCTGCTGGTCGCCGCCCAGCTCGCGGTGGACCGGGCCTGGCGGTCGCCGGCCCGGGCCGAGCTGCTGCGCGAGGTGAGTCCGCTGATCACGGCGGCCGCGCAGAGCGACGTCCGCGACCCGGTGCCGTGGCGGATCGCCCTGGACCACGCGCGCGGTACGCGGGCCGGGCACAAGTACTTCGGCGAGCTGTGGGAGGCGGCGGTCCGCCGCGCCCCGCACCACTACGGCTGCCATGTGGCCGCCAAGCGCTACCTGGCCGAGTCGTGGCACGGCTCCCACCGGGAGTGCTTCGACTTCGCCGACCGGGCCGCGCAGGACGCGCCGGCCGGCTCCCTCGTCCAGGCGCTGCCGGCGCGGGCCGCCTTCGCGTACCTGACCGACGGCTGCGGGCCCGAGGTGCCGCGCGAGCGGCTGGACGCGGCCGCCGACCGCGCCATCGCGCTCTCCGCCCGCTTCCCGTCGGTCGACCCGTGGCCGGCCGAGATCCGCAACGTGCTGACGTACGTCCTGGTCCGCCTGGACCGCCGCGACGACGCCCTCGCCCAACTGCGCCTGATCGGCCCTTACGCCACGTCCTTCCCGTGGGGCCGGCTGTCGGACGACCCGCTCGGCCACTTCCTGGCGGTGCGCGAGGAAGTGCGCTCCGGGCCGTCCGCGCGGCCTCCGTGGCATCCAGGGAATGGGCACGGCGAACGAGCCCGCCCCACGGACCACTAGGCTTCTGCGTCGTGACCACCGTCCGCCTGCCGCTCTTCCCCCTGAACTCGGTGTTGTTCCCGGGACTCGTGCTCCCGCTCAACATCTTCGAGGAGCGCTATCGCGCCATGATGCGCGACCTGTTGAAGACCCCCGAGGACGAATCGCGCCGGTTCGCCGTCGTGGCCATCCGCGACGGCCACGAGGTGGCAGCCAGCTCCCCGGGCCTGCCCGACCCGACCGCGCTGCCCGAACGCGGCCCCGCGGCCGGCTTCGGCGACGCCCCGCTCAAGGCGTTCCACGACGTGGGCTGCGTGGCCGACGCGGCGACGATCCGCGAGCGCGCCGACGGCACCTTCGAGGTGCTGGCGACGGGCACGACCCGCGTGAAGCTGCTGTCGGTGGACGCGTCGGGCCCGTTTCTGACGGCCGAGCTCCAGGAACTGCCCGAGGAGCCGGGCGACGAGGCGGGCGCCCTCGCGGAGGGCGTGCTGCGCGCCTTCCGTCAGTACCAGAAGCGTCTGGCAGGCGCCCGCGAACGCTCACTCGCCACCGGCGCCGACCTCCCGGACGACCCGTCGGTGGTGTCGTACCTGGTGGCGGCCGCGATGATGCTGGACACCCCGTCCAAGCAGCGCCTGCTCCAGGCGCCCGACACGGCCTCCCGGCTGCGGGACGAGCTGAACCTGCTGCGCGCCGAGACGGCGATCATCCGCAGCCTGCCCTCGCTGCCCGCGTCGGAACTGACGCGCGGCCCGACGAGTCTCAACTGACGTCACCGGGAAGGCCCGCATGGCGAAGAAGCCGAGGAAGCAACAGCAGCAGTCCGCGGGCACGCCCGCGACCGTGGCCCTGACCGCGGCGGGCGCGGACTTCACGGTCCACGCCTACGACCACGACCCGGGCCACCCGTCCTACGGCGAGGAGGCGGCCGAGGTGATGGGCGTCTCCCCCGACCGGGTCTTCAAGACCCTGGTCGCGGAGGTGGACGGCGCCCTGACGGTGGCCGTGGTCCCGGTGGCCGGCTCCCTGGACCTGAAGGCCCTGGCGTCGGCGGTGGGCGGAAAACGGGCGGCGATGGCCGACCCGGCCCTGGCGGAACGCACCACGGGCTACGTCCGGGGCGGCATCTCCCCCCTCGGCCAGCGCAGGAAACTCCCCACGGTCCTGGACGCCTCGGCCACGACCCACCCCACCGTCTGCGTGTCGGCGGGCAGGAGGGGCCTGGAGGTCGAGCTCTCCCCCGAGGACCTGGCCAGGCTCACCGGGGCGGTGCTGTCCCCTATCGCCCGCGCATGAACAGCCCGTCCGGGCGTGCCCCCTCCGGGGGCGATCGAGGACGAGGCGGTGCAGGCCGAAAGGGAGGTCCGGGGGCACAGCCCCCGGGGACGGGAACTGGAATGGGCGGCGGCAGCGGGGGCGGGGAAAGGCCCTTACGCCATCGGCGCCCCGTACCCGTCCTTCGGCACCCCGACATGTGCCTGATACGGATCAGGATCCCGGGGCCCGAACAACGCCGTGAGCCCCAGATGCACCAGCACCGCCGCGAACGACCACGCCAGCAACGCCCCCTTCGCCCCCAGCTTCAACGGCGCGGAGAACGTGACCCCCTTGCCCGCCGCCTGCGCGTGCGCGATCACATCGGACCCGGGCCCCAGCCACACCCCCAGCCGCCACGCCAGCAGCGACCCGAGGAACCCCCCGAGACCGAGAGCGACCACCAGCGGCACCCCGCCACGCCGTCGCCAGAGGAACACCGCCACCGCGCTCACCGCACCGCACGCCAGGGCCAGCAGCGTGAACGTGCCGTCCACGCCGATCGCCTGTTCCCCCTCGGTGTCCTTGAAGTAGACGACCCAGTTGTCGTCCACCAGATCACCGACGAGCGGCACCTTCGGCGCCAGCCACACCCACAGCAGCCCGAGCAGCGCCCCGGCGACCGCGACCGCCACCGTGATCACGGCGGCTTCCCGCAGTTCGGTCTTCATGCCAGGCCCGTCCTGTCCGTACGCGACGTCGTGGGGCCCGGCGGCCACCCCCGCGTACCCGCCGGGCGACGGCGGCCAGGCCGCGTGCGGAGACGGTTCGTGCGGTGGTGGGGGCGGAGTCAGCGGTGCGGTCACCCTGACATCGTGCCAGGCCCGCCCGAGCGGCGCGTCACCGGACGGCGGCCCGGCGGTACGCCCAGGTGGCGACTGCCAGCGACGCGACGCCGACACCCGCGCACACGGCGAGGTCACCGAGGACGAACGCCCAGTCGGGACTGGCCCGGAAGGTCCGGGCGAAGGCCTCGACCCCGTACGTCGACGGCAGCAGGTCGCGGGCGAAGCGCACCACCTCCGGCATCCGGTCCGGCGGCAGCACGCCCAGCAGCAGCGCCGCCGACATGCCGAGCTGCCCCAGTACGGTGGCCAGCTCCGGCCGCGGCGCGAGCAGCCCGAAGGCCGCGCCGAGCCCGGACAGCGCGGCGCCGGCCAGCGGGATCACCGCCACGAGCACCCACAGATGGGTGAACGGCAGCCCGAACAGCACGCACCCGAATACCGCGGTCACCAGGGTGCCCGGCACGGTGAAGGACGCGTACGCCCCCGCCGCCCCCAGCACCACGGCCGCCGGCGGCACCGGAAGGGTCGCGTAGTGGTCCAGTCCCCCGCTCGCGCGCAGCTGCCCGAAGTACTGCGCGAGCAGGTTCAGCGCGACGAACGCGACGACGAGGACCGCGGAGCCCGCCACGACGGCCTCGGCCTCACGGCCGCCGTCCACCACTCCGCGCATCATGATCAGGATGCCGACCGACTGGAAGGTCGCCACGAACAGCAGCGGGATGCGCGCCACCCGCGCGCGGGACAGCTGTGCCCGGTAGACGGCCGCGAGCGACGGCCACAGCCGCGCGCGGGGAGCCAGCTCGGCGGCGGCGCGGGGCGCCGTCCGGGTGGCGGCCCGGGCGCCGCCCGGCAGAACCTCGGCGGGTACGACACTCACGTGACGCTGCTCCTCTTCCCTGCGGTTCCCATACCGTCCCATACGGACCCGGAGTCCCGCGCACTCACCTCGGCGCCGCACGCTCTCGCGCTCGCCGCTCTCATGCTCGTACCAGGCCCTGCCGTGCCGCCCCGCCCAGCGCCAGATAGACGTCCTCCAGGCTCGGTGTGGCCAGCGTGAAGTCGTCGAGGGCGGCGAAGGCGGCCCCGCCGGTGACGGTGGCGACGACCGCGCGGGCCTCCTCGGGTGCCAGCCGCAGCGTCCAGCGGCGGCCCGATTCCACGGCCCGCTCGCGCAGCGCGGCGACCTCGGGCACCTCCAGCGGCGCCCGCTCCCGCCACACCAGCTCGACCCGCACCTCATCGGCGACCTGCTCCTTGAGCCCGGCGGGGGTGTCGCAGGCGATGACCCGGCCCTGGTCGAGGACGGCGACCCGGTCGAGGACGGTCTCCGCCTCGATGACGTTGTGGGTGACGAGCAGCACGGTCGCCCCGCGCTCGGCCCGCCGCCGGTCCACGGAGGCCCACACGGCCCGCCGGGCCACCGGGTCCATTCCGGTGGTCGGCTCGTCCAGCACGAGCAGGGGCCGCTCGCCCACCAGCGCGGTGGCGAAGCAGGCGAGTCGCCGCTGTCCGCCGGACAGCTTGCGCAGCGGCCGCCCGGCGATCGGCGTGAGCCCCAGCTCGTCGAGGACGGCGTCGCGCTCCCGGCGGGCCGTGCGCACGTCGAGGCCGCGCAGCCGTCCGGTGGTCTCGGCGGCCAGCGAGACGGTGAGTTCGTCGAGGGCGGTGGACTCCTGCCCGAGGTAGGCGAGGATCCGCGCGGCCCGGTCGGGGTGGCGCACGATGTCGTGCCCGAGGATCTCCACGCTGCCCGAGTCGGGGCGCATCAGCCCGGTCATCTGCCGTACGAGAGTGGTCTTGCCGGCGCCGTTCGGCCCGAGCAGCCCGAAGATCTCACCGCGCCGGATGTCCAGCCGTACGTCGTCGGTGGCCCGGACCTCGGGTGTCGCGGGAGTGCCGCGCCGGCCGCGGACCGCCGGGTAGGTCTTGGTCAGCCCGCGCACGGCACATACGACCTCGTCCCCGTGCCGAATGGGCGGTGCCGCGCGCGTACTCACAAAGGACGAGACTACGGGGTCACGGACCGCCGGTCGCCGTCGGGGGCGTCCCGGACAGCCCGTTCAGTCCCCTGCCGGAGCGTGGTCGGCGGTCGTCCGTACGTCGATCTCGCGCCAGAAACCCGCCCGGATGGCGTACCGGTCGTGTTCGTCGATCTGGTCGTCCTTGTGCGCGAGCAGTCCGAAGCGCGCCGCGTATCTCAGCAGCTCGCCGTCGATGCGGTGCGGGATCCGCGGGTACATGCCCGACAGCTTCTGCAGCTGGCCCTGTTCGCCGAGACGGCCCATCCACCGGCGGGCGAAGACCTGCCCCACCTCGTAGGGGTCGCCGCCGACGGTGGTGATGTCCTCCTCACGGTCGGCCCACCGCTGTTCCGCCGTGGTGAGCTGCGCCAGGGTCGGCATCGCGGCGACCTCGGAGGGTTCGGAGGCAATCCCGGGGCGTTCGACCCAGCCCTTGTCGGAGGACCAGCGCAGGGTCGCGGTGGTGGGGTGCTGGGGGGGCTGGGCGCCGGGTGCGCGCAGCACGGCCAGGTCCTTGGGGGTCGGCACGCCTCCTTTGGGGGTGGGCACCCGCTCCTGGACGCCGTGCTCGGAGGCGCCGGCGGCCGAGGCGTGCTCGGCCTCCTCGGCGCTCCGCTCGGTGGCGGGGGCGAGGCCGGAGTCGGGCAGCGGCGCCGAGAGGATCGCGGTGATCTCGGGCCGGGTCGCGGGCGGCGGCGCGCAGATCCCGCCGAGTTCCTTGGCGCGTACGGCCTTGGTGATCCAGTTGCGGTCCAGGACGCGCCGTTCGTCGGCCTCGGCGACCAGGTCCTCGGACTGGTTGTAGTCGCCGTCGGCGGCCTGGACGGCCCACAGGTGGACGGCTACGCCGTGCTCCTTGGCGGCCATCATGCCGGGCAGCAGATCGCCGTCGCCGGTGACGAGCACGACGTCGGAGCAGGCGCGGTTGCGGGCCAGCTCGGTCAGCTCGGCGTGCATGGCGGCGTCGACGCCCTTCTGGGCCCAGCGGCCGTCGCTGCGGGTCAGCGCGCCCAGCCGGACGGTCACCCGGGGCATCACCCGCAGTCTGCGGTGTTCGGGCTGGGGGACGCGGTCCGGGGCGCCGTCGAACCAGTAGATGCGCAACAGCGGCCGCTCGGTCTCCGACTCGGCCTGTTCTCGCAGGCCCTGGACGAGGGCGGAGTGGTCGACGGTGATCCTCGATCGCGAGGGCTCTCCGGCGAGGAGACTGGCGGCGGCCCCCAGCAGATACCCGGCGTCCACCAGGACGATGCAGCGGTCCACACGACTCACCCTCTTTCCGGGAGGTTTGCTTCGAGCTTGCTTCGAGTCTGCCCGACTGCGCGGGGGTTAACGGCCGGAACTCGATCTTCGGCGTGGCGTTTCGGGGCTTGCGCTCTGACAACTCCTGTTACAGACGGTAATTATCCGAAATGCGTCGTAAGTCAGCCTATGTGAATCTGGTCCCGTCTCTGGCCCCCAGATCCCCCGCAGGAGGCAGATCACCATGGCCAAGAACAAGAAGCAGGATCGTAAACAGCCGCAGTCCGAGCGTGGTCAGCAGGCGGCACAGCAGTCGTCGATGGAGTCGCAGGTCGAGCAGCGCATCGCGCAGGTGACGCCCGCCGACGTCGCCCGCAAGGGCCGGCAGAAGCGCTTCGGCCACAACTGACGTCCGCGACCGACGTCCGCAACTGCCCCCGCGCGACGGACCGTTGCGGCGGACGCACCGAGGGGCGCATCCGGTACCGGATGCGCCCCTCGCACGTGTCTTCCCCGTCGTCTCCCGCGATCAGCCGGCCAGGCAGGCCGGGCCGAGCAGCACCTTCAGATCGCCGAACAGCGCGGGGTCGGGCTTGACCCGGTGCCGGTCGAGCCGCAGGACGGTCGTCCTGGTCGGGCCCTGGAGCCTGATCCGGACCTCGCTGTCACCCCGGTGGTGGGTGAGGATCTCCCCGAGGCGGTTGATCATCGGCGGGGTGACCCGGGTGGCCGGGATGGTGAGGATCACGGGCGCGTTGGTGCCCGCGTTCGACAGGTCCGGGACCTGGAGCTCCATGGCCACGAGCCGCGGCACGTCCTCCCGCTTGTCGAGGCGGCCCTTGACGAAGACGACGGCGTCCTCGACGAGTTGGGTCGAGACGAGTTGGTAGGTAGCCGGGAAGAACATGCACTCGATGGAGCCCGCGAGGTCCTCCACGGTGGCGATCGCCCAGGCGTTGCCCTGCTTGGTCATCTTGCGCTGGAGACCGGAGATGATGCCACCGATGGTGACGACCGCGCCGTCCGCGTGTTCACCCCCGGTGAGCTGGGCGATGCCCGCGTCGGCCTTGTCGGACAGCACGTGCTCCAGGCCGAACAGCGGGTGGTCGGAGACGTACAGGCCGAGCATCTCCCGCTCCTGGGCGAGCAGATACGTCTTCTCCCACTCGTCGGTCGTGAACTCGACGTCGAGTCCGAAGCCGGGCTCGCTGGTCTCCTCCTCGCCCATGCCGCCGAAGAGGTCGAACTGGCCCTCGGCCTCCTTGCGCTTGACCGCGACCACGTTGTCGATCATCGGCTCGAAGTGCGCGGTGAGACCCTTGCGGGTGTGCCCCAGGGTGTCGAACGCGCCCGCCTTGATCAGCGACTCCGTGGTGCGTTTGTTGCAGGCGACCGCCTCGACCTTGTCGAGGTAGTCGGGGAAGGAGGCGTACTTCCCCTTGGCCTTGCGGCTCCTGATGATCGACTCCACCACGTTGGTGCCGACGTTGCGCACGGCTTCGAGGCCGAAGAGGATCACGTCGTCGCCCTGCGCGGCGAAGTTGTGCACCGACTCGTTGACGTTCGGCGGGAGCACCTTGATGCCCATGCGCCGGCACTCGTTGAGGTAGACGGCCGACTTGTCCTTGTCGTCCTTGACCGAGGTGAGCAGCCCGGCCATGTACTCGGCGGGGTGGTTCGCCTTGAGGTAGGCGGTCCAGTACGAGACCAGGCCGTACGCGGCGGAGTGCGCCTTGTTGAAGGCGTAGCCGGCGAAGGGCACCAGGACGTCCCACAGGGCCTTGATCGCCTCGTCGCTGTAGCCGTTCCTCTTCGCGCCCGCCTGGAAGATGGTGAAGTTCTTCGCCAGCTCGTCGGGCTTCTTCTTGCCCATCACGCGGCGGAGGATGTCGGCCTCGCCGAGCGAGTACCCGGCGATGATCTGGGCGGCCTTCTGCACCTGCTCCTGGTAGACGATCAGGCCGTAGGTCACGGCCAGGACCTCTTCGAGGGGCTCCTCCAGCTCCTTGTGGATCGGGGTGATCTCCTGGAGCTTGTTCTTGCGCAGCGCGTAGTTGGTGTGCGAGTCCATGCCCATCGGGCCCGGACGGTAGAGCGCCGAGACGGCGGAGATGTCTTCGAAGTTGTCGGGCTTCATCAGGCGCAGCAGCGAGCGCATGGGGCCGCCGTCGAACTGGAAGACGCCGAGGGTCTCGCCGCGCTGGAGCAGTTCGAAGGTCTTCGGATCGTCGAGCGGCAGTGCCAGCAGGTCGAGGTCGACGCCCTTGTTGGACTTCACCATCTTGACGGCGTCGTCCATGATCGTCAGGTTGCGCAGGCCCAGGAAGTCCATCTTCAGCAGGCCGAGCGACTCGCACTGCGGGTAGTCCCACTGGGTGATGGTCACGCCGTCCGTGTGCCGCACCCAGATGGGGGCGTGGTCGACGATGGGCTCGCTGGACATGATCACGCCGGCGGCGTGCACACCCATCTGCCGGACCAGGCCCTCGACGCCCTTGGCGGTGTCGATGACCTTCTTGACGTCCGGCTCGTTCTCGTACATCGCGCGGATCTCGCCCGCCTCGCTGTAGCGGGGGTGCGAGGGGTCGGTGATGCCGTTGAGGTCGATGCCCTTGCCCAGGACGTCGGCGGGCATGGCCTTGGTGAGCCGGTCGCCCATCGCGTACGGGTAGCCCAGCACGCGCGCGGAGTCCTTGATGGCGTTCTTCGCCTTGATCTTGCCGTAGGTGCCGATCATGGCGACCTTGTCGGCACCGTACTTCTCCGTCACGTAGCGGATCACCTCGACGCGCCTGCGCTCGTCGAAGTCGATGTCGACATCGGGCATGGAGACGCGCTCGGGGTTGAGGAACCGCTCGAAGATCAGGCCGTGCGGGATCGGGTCGAGGTCGGTGATGCCCATCGCGTAGGCGACGATCGAGCCGGCCGCGGAACCGCGCCCCGGACCGACCGCGATGCCCTGGTTCTTCGCCCACATGATGAAGTCGGCGACGACGAGGAAGTAGCCCGGGAACCCCATCTGGATGATGACGTCCATCTCGTACTCGACCTGCTTCTGCCGGTCCTCGGGGACACCGCCCGGGAAGCGGCGGTCCATGCCCCGGCGGACCTCCTCCTTGAACCAGGTGACCTCGGTGAAGCCGTCCGGGATGTCGAACTTCGGCATGAGGTTCCTGGCCTCGAACATGCCGGTGGTGTCGATCTGCTCGGCCACCAGGAGGGTGTTGGCGCAGCCCTCCTGCCAGGCGTCCGAGGAGTCGATGGCGTACATCTCGTCCGTGGACTTCAGGTAGTAGCCGGTCCCGTCGAAGCGGAAGCGGTCCGGATCGGAGAGGTTCTTGCCGGTCTGGATGCACAGCAGCGCGTCGTGCGCGGTCGCCTCGTGCGCGTACGTGTAGTGCGAGTCGTTGGTGACCAGCGGCGGGATGCCGAGCTTCTTGCCGATCTCCAGGAGGCCGGCGCGGACCCGGCTCTCGATCTCGATGCCGTGGTCCATCAGCTCCAGGAAGTACCGGTCCTTGCCGAAGATGTCCTGGTACTCGGAGGCCGCCTTCAGCGCCTCGTCGAACTGGCCGAGGCGCAGTCGGGTCTGGAGCTCGCCGGAGGGGCAGCCGGTGGAGGCGATCAGCCCCTCGGACCACTGGGAGATCGTCTCCTTGTCCATCCGGGGCCACTTCTGGAGCCAGCCCTCGGCGTACGCGTCCGAGGAGAGCCGGAAGAGGTTGTGCAGGCCCGTCGCGTTGGCCGCCCAGATCGTCTTGTGGGTGTAGCCACCGGAACCGGAGACGTCGTCGCGCTTCTGGTGCGGCTGGCCCCACTGGATCTTGCGCTTGTTGCGCCGCGACTCGGGGGCGACATACGCCTCGATCCCGATGATCGGGGTGACTCCGGCCTTCTTCGCGGTGTGGAAGAAGTCGTACGCCCCGTGCAGGTTGCCGTGGTCGGACATGGCGATATGGGTCATGCCCATCTCGTTGCACGCGTCGAACATGTCCTTCAGCCGCGCGGCACCGTCCAGCAGCGAGTACTGGGTGTGGACGTGCAGGTGCGTGAACGGCGGCTTTGACACGGCTGCGGCCTCCAAGGGAAACGAGCGTCGACAGGTGTCCCACGGGTTGGGGACGGTCCGGGGGACAGCGTCGAAGTCTATGCCTCGGCACTGACACCCGAGCCGCATCCCCGCGTACCTTCACAGCGAGGGTCACGGGCACTTTCGCGTGACCCGGCCCGTTGAAGACGACAGAAACGCTGTCGTACATGCATGCACCAGGAGGCACCCAGCGATGTCGGTCCCGCAGCTCAACGACGAGCACCGCGGCGAGGAGATCCTCGCCGTCTTCGACACCGCGTTCGGCGAGCTCCTGGCCGCCGACCCGGCCGCGTTCCGAGTGAAGTTCCGGAAGATGGCGGCCTCGGCGTTCGCGTTCTACCGGGGTACCGCGGGCCTCTTCTACCACGATGTCGACGCCGAGAAGCGGGGCGGCCCGTTCCTGGACGAGCGCACCTCGCGCGTGTGGATCCACGGCGACCTGCACGCGGAGAACTTCGGCACGTACATGGACGCGACAGGCCGGCTGATCTTCAACGTCAACGACTTCGACGAGGCGTACGTCGGCCCCTTCACCTGGGACCTGAAGCGCTTCTCCGCCTCCATCGCCCTCATCGGGTACGCGAAGGCGCTCGGCGACGAGCAGATCAGCGAGCTGGTGGAGGTGTACGCGGGCGCGTACCGGGAGCGGATCCACGCGCTGGCCACCGGCGCCAAGAGCGACGAGGTGCCGCCCTTCACCCTGGACACCGCGCAGGGCCCGCTGCTCGACGCGCTGCGCGACGCCCGGTCGCTGACCCGCTTCGGGCTGCTGGACTCGATGACGGAGATCCGTGACTTCGAGCGCCGCTTCGCGGCGGGCGGCGGCTCCATCGAGCTGGACGCGGCCACCCGCTACAAGGTGCTCGCGGCCTTCGACGGCTATCTGGAGACGCTGCCGGAGACCTCCCTGACCCGCCCCGACTCCTACCGCGTGAAGGACGTCGTCGGCCGCCGGGGCATCGGCATCGGCTCGGCCGGTCTGCCGTCGTACAACATCCTCCTCGAGGGCCACAGCGACGCCCTGGAGAACGACGTCGTGATCTACATCAAGCAGGCCCAGACGCCGGCCGTCTCCCGGCACATCACGGACCCGGCGATCCGCGACTACTTCCAGCACGAGGGCCACCGCACGGTGATCTCCCAGCGTGCCCTCCAGCAGCACGCCGACCCGTGGCTGGGCTGGACCGAGCTCGGCGGCGCCGGCCAGCTGGTCGCCGAGGTCTCGCCGTACGCGGTCGACCTGGACTGGGGCGACATCGACGACCCGGAGGAGATCGCGGGCGTCGTCGCCGACCTGGGCCGGGCCACGGCCACGATGCACGCGGCGGCGGACGACACCTCCGGCGAGTCCCTGGTGCCCTTCTCCACCGAGCGGGCCATCGACGCGGCGATCGCGGCCGACGAGGACGGCTTCGCGCCGCTCCTGGTCGACTTCGCGCACGCCTACGGCGCACGCGCGCGTACCGACCACCAGATCTTCGTCGACCTCTTCCGCAACGGCCGGATTCCAGGTCTGTGACGGTCCGCCTTCTCACAGGGACCCTTTAGGGGTCTCCTACGGGAGCACGTGACACACTCTCCTCCGCTATGGACATATCCGGGACCCGCCTCAGAGCCGTACGCGCGGCGCTGTTCACGGCATGCGTCGTGACGCTCAGCACCGCGTCGCACGTGCTGCTGTCCCGGGCCCCGCTGCCGCTCAACACGGTGGCCGCCGTCGCGGCCGCCGTGTTCGCCCTCGCGTACGCCCTCGCCGGCCGCGAGTGCGGCTTCGGGCGGATCGCCGCCCTGCTGATCCCGCTGGAGCTGGCGGCCGACACCGTCTTCACCACCGGCCAGCACGTCTGCTACGGCCGTGCGGGCGGCCCGGTCGCCGGCCCGCTGGCCTCGGTCGGCTGGGACGTGCTGTGCGGCGACGGCACACCCGTCGGCACCCCGCTGGCCCAGGTCACCGGCACCGACACCGACCAGCTGGGCGGGCTCCTCGCCCACCCCGACCCGGCCGCCGCGTGGCTGCTGCTCGGCGCGCACCTGTGCGTCGGCCTGATCGCGGCCGCCTGGCTGCGCCGGGGCGAGCGGGCGCTGGCCCAGCTGCTGCGAGCGGCGGGCGCGACCACCTTCCGGCCGCTGCTGCTGGCCGTCGCCGCCGTGACCGTACGACGCGCCCCGGCGGCCCGCCGCCTGCCGCGGCCCGTTCGCCGGTCGACCACCGTCCGCGAGCGGATTCTCGTGCACTCCTTGGGACGGCGTGGACCGCCGTGCTCGCTCGCCGCGGTCTGAACAGACCCTCGACGTCTGCGCAGGCCCGGTCACCCGAGCACCACCTCGGTCTTTCAGTCCCCACACGAACTTCCGCGTACGACGAGTGCGCGTCCCCTTTGGAGAACACCATGAGCAAGCGGAACAGCGCGCAGGCGAAGACGGCGGCCCGGGAGCGGCTGCGCATCGAGCGTGAGCGCGAGGCCAAGCGGTCCAAGGTCAGGCGGCAGATCATCGTCGCCTGCTCGGTCGTCGGCGTGCTCGCCCTGGCCGGCGGCATAGGTTACGCCGTCGTCCAGGCGAACAAGCCGAGCTACTGGGAAGAGGCCAAGGACGCCAAGGTCATCGCCCCCGCCAACACGTCGGGCACGAACGGCACGGTGGTCACTCTCGGCAAGAGCACGGCCAAGAAGGTCCTCAAGATGTACGAGGACCCACGCTGCCCGGTCTGCGCCTCGTTCGAGCAGGCCGTCGGTCCCACGGTCAAGACGGACTTCGACGCCGGCAAGTTCAAGATCCAGTACATCGGCGGCACGTTCCTGGACGGCGACCAGCTCAAGGACGGCACGATCGGGTCACGCGGCGAAGGCTCCAAGAACGCGATGAGCGCCATGGGCGCGGCTCTGAACGTGAGCGGGGAGGCCTTCCTGGAGTACAAGACGGCGCTCTACTCCGCGAAGTGGCACCCGGACGAGTCGGAAGACAAGTTCAAGAGCGACAGCTACCTCATCGAGGTCGCCGATACGGTCCCTGCCCTGAAGGGCAACGCGAAGTTCCGGAGCGCCGTCAAGAGCGGCACCTACGACGCGTGGGCGCTAGCCATGTCGAAGACGTTCGACACAAATAAGGACGACGTCAGCGGCACCCCGACCCTGGTCATGGACGGCAAGAAGCTCACCGACTCCGGCGGCCAGAACGCCCCGATGACGGTCGCCGACTTCACCACGGCGATCACGGCGGCCCTCAAGGGGTAGGCGACCGTCACATGCCCGCAGGATCAAGCCACTTCCCCGTGTGCTGCCGATTTTGAGTTGCACTTCGCCCCAACCTCGAAATAGCGTCACATCAGACCCGAACACGCATGCGAATGTTCGGGTCTGATGTGACACCGAAAGACAACTGCAGAAATCGGGGAGGACTCCAAGTTGACCGCCTGGAGCATGACCATCAAACGCGTGCTCACCGGAGCAGCTGTCGCCACGGCCGCCGTGGCGATGAGCGCCGCTCCCGCCTCCGCAGGAACCAATCTTCACCTGAAGTCGTACAGCGAAAGCTGTGGAGCCCTCGGCTGCACGACCGTGGAGCACGCCGACGGCTACTTCTACCACGACGGTGATCACTGGAAGGTCTGCGACAACTACGCAGATGGACACCGAGCCGTCCTGGAAGTCCAGTGGGGCGACGCGGGAGGCAGCCACGTGCTGCGGATTCAGGACACCAACGGCTCGGGTAACTCCTGCGCCGTAGGCAACAAGAATCTGACAGAAGGCCAGAAGGTGACCGTGATCACCTGGCATCAAGACGGCGCGGACGGCTCCCCCAAGAACCTCGTGCGAGGGTCTGCCACGGCCTGATTCCCGGCCAGCCCCCACTCCTACTCGGCCGCTCCACAGCCGGGCGGAGAGCACCAGGCATGAAGAGCGGGCGAACTTTTGACAGTTCGCCCGCTCTTTGCCGTACTGGTCAGTAATCTGATCGCCCGTGACCAGTCGATACAGATCCTCCGAGAGCGCCGACACCCCGTCAGAGCGCCCCAACTCGCTGTCGCCGCGCCGCCGTACGGCGCTCAAGGCCGTGGCCGCCACCGCGGTGCTGGCCGGCCCGCTCGCCGCCGCGCTGCCGGCCCGTGCCGCCGAGGCCCCCGTCTTCCTGCACGGCCTCGCCTCCGGCGACCCGCTGCCCGACGGCGTCCTGCTGTGGACCCGGGTGACGCCCACCCCCGAGGCGATACCCGGCTCCGGACTCGGTCCGGCCACGGAGGTGAGCTGGGTCGTCGCCACGGACAAGGCACTGACGAACGTGGTCGCCAAGGGCTCCACCACCGCGTCCGCCGCGACCGACCACACCGTCAAGGCCGACATCCGCGGTCTCGCGCCCGCCACCGACTACTGGTTCCGCTTCTCGGCCGACGGCACGGACTCCCCGGTGGCGCGTACCCGCACCGCGCCGGCGGCGGACGCCGCCGTGCCGGGCCTGCGTTTCGGCGTGGTCTCCTGCGCCAACTGGGAGGCCGGCTACTTCTCCTCGTACCGTCACCTCGCCGCCCGTGGCGACCTGGACGCCTGGCTGCACCTCGGCGACTACATCTACGAGTACGGCACCGGCGAATACGGCACGCGCGGGACCGTCGTACGGCAGACGGCGCCCACGCACGAGATCCTCACCCTCGCCGACTACCGGACCCGGCACGGCAAGTACAAGACCGACCCGGACCTCCAGGCCCTGCACGCGAAGGCGCCGGTCGTCGCGATCTGGGACGACCACGAGTTCGCCAACGACACCTGGTCGGGTGGCGCCGAGAACCACACCGAGGGCGCCGAGGGCGCCTGGTCGGCCCGGCAGGCGGCCGCCAAACAGGCCTACTTCGAGTGGATGCCGGTCCGGCCGGCCATCGCCGGCACCACCTACCGCCGGCTGCGCTTCGGCAAGCTCGCCGATCTGTCCCTGCTGGACCTGCGGTCCTTCCGCTCGCAGCAGGTCGCCGTCGGCAACGGCACCGTCGACGACCCGGACCGCACGCTCACCGGCCGCGCCCAGCTCGACTGGCTGAAGGCCGGGCTGAAGGCGTCCGACACCACCTGGCGGCTGGTCGGCAACTCGGTGATGATCTCGCCGTTCGTCATCGGCTCGCTCTCCGCGGACCTGTTCAAACCGCTCGCCAAGCTGCTCGGCCTGCCGCAGGAGGGCCTCGGCCTCAACACCGACCAGTGGGACGGCTACACCGACGACCGCCGGGAACTCCTCGCCCACCTGCGCTCGAACGCCATCCGCAACACCGTGTTCCTGACCGGTGACATCCACATGGCGTGGGCCAACGACGTGCCGGTGGACGCCGGGACCTATCCGCTGTCGGCCTCGGCCGCCACGGAGTTCGTGGTCACCTCGGTGACCTCCGACAACCTCGACGACATCGTGAAGGTCCCGGAGGGCACGCTCACCGCGATCGCCTCCCCGGTCATCCGGGCCGCCAACCGGCACGTCCACTTCGTCGACACCGACCGGCACGGCTACGGCGTCCTGGACATCACCGCCGAACGCGCGCAGATGGACTACTACGTGCTGTCGGACCGCACCAGCACCACCGCGACCTCCGCCTGGTCCCGCTCGTACCGCACACGCAGCGGCACACAGAAGGTGGAGCGGTCCTACGACCCGGTCTAGGTCCGGGTCGGCGCCCTCCTAGAGCGTCTCGAGGAAGCCGAGTGCCACCCGCCAGGTGGCCTCGGCGGCCTCCTCGTCGTAGTCGGGCAGCTCGGGGTCGGTGTACAGGTGCCCGGCTCCCGCGTACCGGTAGACCTCCACGTCGGCGCCCGCTCTGCCCATCTGGAGATACCAGGCGCTCAGCCAGTCGTCGGTCTCGAACTGGTCCGGCTCCGCGACATGCAGCTGCACCGGGAGGTCGTCCACCGAGACGTTCGGCGCGAGGTCCGAGGTGCCGTGCAGGAGGAGCAGGCCACGCGCCCTGGCGTCGCCGAGGGCGAGGGTCTGCGCGATCGACGCGCCGAGTGAGAACCCGGCGTACACCAGCCCGCGCTCCGAGTAGGGCGCGGCGGCCAGAACCGCTCTCTTCAGCAGCTCGTCCTTGCCGATCTCCTCGTTGTGGGCCATGCCCTCCTCGACCGTGTCGAACGTGCGTCCCTCGAAGAGGTCCGGCGTCCACACCTCGTGCCCGGCGGCACGCAGCCGGTCCGCCGCGGCGCGCACCGCGGGCCGCGGGCCGTAGGTCGAGTGAAAGAGCATGATGTTCATGTGCCCATGGTGCCAGCCTGCGCCGACAACGCCGTGAGTGCGCCTCCTCACAGAAACCGCATGTTCAAGGCCCCTCCGACCCGGTTACGTTCGAAGGCATGGAGAACCTGCTCCGCCCCGTGATCGTGGTCGGCGGCTCGGTGGTGCTGACAATCCTCATCGGCTGGGCCACCGACCGCCTGCTGTGCAAGGCCGACCGACGGCACCCCGAGACCCCTATGTGGGGTCTGCTGCGCCGTGGCCGCATCCCCTATCAGCTCGTGCTGTGCGCGGCGATGCTGAGAGGGTCGTACGACGCCGCGCAGTTGACGCGGGACCACCGGGCCGGCCTCGCCCAGGTCCTCACCCTGGTGCTGATCGGCTCTGCGGCCTGGCTGGTGATCAGAATCACGGCGGCGATCGTCGAGACGTCGTACCGCCGATACGCGCGCATGCAGCACGATCCGGCCCGGGTCCGGCGGGTGCGGACCCAGGTGTCGCTGATCATGCGGGTGGTGTCGGCCGTCGTCGGTGTGGTCGCGGCGGCCTCGATGCTGCTGACCTTCCCGCCCATGCGCGCGGCGGGCGCCTCCCTGCTGGCCTCGGCCGGGATCCTCGGCATCGTCGCCGGTGTGGCCGCCCAGTCGACGCTGAGCAACATGTTCGCCGGCTTCCAGATCGCCTTCGGCGACATGGTGCGCATCGGCGACACGGTCGTGGTGGACGGCGAGTGGGGCACGGTCGAGGAGATCACCCTGACGTACCTGACCGTACGGACCTGGGACGAGCGCCGGATCACGATGCCGGTCTCGTACTTCACCTCGAAGCCCTTCGAGAACTGGTCGCGCGGCACCCCGCAGATGACCGGCATCGTCTACTGGCACGTCGACCACCACGCGCCGGTGGAGCTCATGCGCGAGAAGCTGCGCGACATCCTGCGCGAGTGCCCGGCCTGGGACGGCCGCGCCTGCGGGCTCGACGTCACCGACACCACCCCCAACACCATGCAGGTGCGGGCCCTGGTCACGGCGAAGGACGCCGACGACATCTGGACGGTGCGGGTCAGGGTCCGCGAGGAGATGATCCGCTGGCTGTCGAAGGAGCACGCATACGCGCTCCCGAAGGTCAGCACGTCGGACGCGGCACTGCCCCCGGGGCATCTGCCCGGCCAGTCCGCCTCCCCGGACGGCGCGGCCCGCCGCGCCCACGAGACACCGCGGGCGGGCCGCTGACCGTCGGTTCCCGCGCTCCGCACCCCCGTTGACCTGGACGACCTGCGAAGTGACCTGTCCGGCACCCGGGGAGGCCAGCCACTGCATTGTGGTGGCGATGTCCCCGGGTCCCGGCCCGCCCGGTGAAGGTCTCGCCGACGAGCCGCTCGCGCCGCGCCGGCTCGATGGCGTCGCCGAAGAACCCGGTGTCCTCGACATACCCGGGGGCGACGAGGTTCACGGTGACGCCCCGGGGTCCCAGCTCCCGGGCGAGATCACGGGGGTACGGGTGCAACGCGGCCCTGGCGCCGGCGTACGCCCGCTGCCGGACCCCCGGTAGGCGGCGATCGAGCTGACGAACAGCACCCGCCCGCCGGGCGCGGCGAGCCGGTGACAGACGGTTGCCGAAGGCCAGCCCCGCCCGCCTCACTTGAGGCTGCGCACGTCCAGATGGCGCAGTACCCGGTCCACGATCTCCGGATCGGCGTTTGGCTCGCTGCGCGCCGCGACCACCTCGTGCCGGGCCGCGCTGAGCATCTCCCCCTGGATCCGCCGGACCCGCTTCAGCCTCCGCACCCGCTGATCGTGTCCCTCGCGCCGCTCGTCCTCCCCCACGTCCGGACTGATCCGCAGCGCGATGTCGAGTGCCCGCCGCAGCATCTGCTCGGACAGCTCCTCCGACAGGTTCTCCTCGGCCTCGATCTCCCGCAGCCGCTGCTTCGCCGCCTTCGCGGCCCGCACGGCCAGCTCCTTCTCGAACGCCTTCTCTCGGTCGGTGTCCGACTGCACGTCGAGGCGCTTCACCAGCCACGGCAGGGTCAGTCCCTGAAGGACCAGCGTCGCCATGATCACGCCGAACGCGATGAAGATGATCTCGTCCCGGTCGGGGAAGGGCCCCCCGTCGTCGGTCTTCAGCGGCACGGCCAGCGCCAGCGCCACCGAGGCCACCCCGCGCATCCCGGCCCACCACATGACGAGGGTCTCGCGCCAGTTCGTCGGGATGTCCTCGAGGTGGTCCTTCCTGGCGTGCAGCCGTTGCGTCAGCCAGGTCGCCGGCAGCAGCCACAGCAGCCGTACGACGACGACCACGGCCACGATCACCCCCGCCCACCCCAGCATCTCCCCCCACCGCCCGGCCGCCGTGCGGATCGCGTTGTGCAGCTCCAGGCCGATCAGCCCGAACGCGACGCCGGTGACCAGGGTGTCGATGATGTCCCAGAAGGTGTGACCGGCCAGCCGGGTCAGCACGTCGTCGGGGTCGGTGGCGTACTCGGCGAGGAACAGCGCGGTGGTCAGGACGGCCAGCACCCCGGACCCGTGGAACTCCTCCGCCAGCACGTACGAGGCGTACGGCACCAGGAGCGTCAGCCCGATCTGCAACGTCGTGTCCCCGAGGACGTCCAGCAGCCTGTTCGCACCCCAGCCGAGCGCGACGCCCACCGCAACCGCGACCACCGCGGACAGCACCAGGTCGAGGCCGGCCTGCCACGGCGAGAACGACCCGCTCACGGCCGCGGCGATCGCGACGTGGTACAGCACGATGGCCGTCACGTCGTTGAACAGCCCCTCGCCCTCCAGGATGGACACCAGGCGACGGGGCAGCCCGAGTTGTCCGGCCACGGCGGTGGCGGCCACCGGGTCGGGCGGCGCGACCAGCGCGCCCAGCGCGACGGCCGCGGCGATCGGCAGCCCGGGCACGATCGTGTGGGCCACGGCGGCCACGCACACCGTCGTGACGAACACCAGCGCCACGGCCAGCAGGAAGATCGGCCGCACATTCGCCGCGAACTGCCGCCACGAGGTCCGCCGAACCGCCGCGTACAGCAGGGGTGGCAGCAGGAGAGGCAGGATCAGCTCCGGCGGGATCTCCACGTTGGGCACGAAGTCGAGCACCGCGAGGATGATCCCGAGCAAGGTCATGAGCACCGGCGCGGGCAGCCCGAACCGGTCCCCGACCGGGACACTCACCACGGCCCCGAGCAGCAGGACGAACAAAAGGGCCAACTGGTCCACGGTCAGCACTCCGGGTCTAGACGATCAAGAACATCCGGACCCCCAGCGTCGCACGCCCACCATCCGCTACAGCGAACGCCGCATGGACCGGTGCGGAATGCCCGCCTCCAGGTCCTCCGGCCCATAGGCCGTGTACCCCAGCCGTTCGTAGAATCCCAGCGCCTGCGTCTGCGCGTGCAGGTCCACGGCGGCCAGCCCCCGCGCGCGTGCCGCCTCCTCGACGGCCCGCACCAGTGCGACCCCGACGCCCAGCCCGCGCGCCTCGCGGGTCACGGCGAGCCGCCCCAGCGAGCCCACCGACAGGTCGCCGCCGGTCCTGACCGCGGCCGCCTCGCCGTACAGCAGCCGCCCGGTGCCGAGCGGCAGTCCGTCCTCCCGGACCGCCAGCACATGCACGGCGTCGGCGTCGTGCTCGTCGTACTCCAGGTCCTCGGGCACGCCCTGCTCGCCGACGAAGACCTCCTTGCGCACCGAGAAGCACGCCTCGCGGTCGGCGAGGCCCTCGGCGACGCGCACCGCGTACGCGTGCGTGCCGCTCATCCGTAGGTCTCTTCGCGGACCTGATCCAGAGCCTTGGTCAGGTCCTCGGGGTAGTCGCTGGCGAACTCCGCCCACTGCCCGTCCCCGGGGTGCTCGAAGCCCAGCCGCACGGCGTGCAGCCACTGCCGGGTCAGGTGCAGCCGCTTGGACAGCGTCGGGTCGGCGCCGTACGTCAGGTCGCCCACGCAGGGGTGGCGGTGGGCGGCCATGTGCACGCGGATCTGGTGCGTACGGCCCGTCTCCAGCTTCACGTCCAGCAAGGAGGCCGCGCGGAAGGCCTCGATCAGGTCGTAGTGCGTGACGGACGGCTTGCCCTCGGCCGTGACCGCCCACTTGTAGTCGTGCTGCGGGTGCCGGCCGATGGGCGCGTCGATCGTGCCGCTGGTCGGGTCCGGGTGGCCCTGGACGAGCGTGTGGTAGCGCTTGTCGACCGTGCGCTCCTTGAACTGGCGCTTCAGCGACGTGTACGCCCGCTCCGACTTGGCGACCACCATCAGCCCCGAGGTGCCGACGTCGAGACGGTGCACGATGCCCTGGCGTTCGGCGGCACCGGAGGTGGAGATGCGGTAGCCGGCCGCGGCGAGCCCGCCGATGACGGTCGGTCCGCTCCAGCCGGGCGACGGGTGCGCGGCCACGCCGACCGGCTTGACGATGACGACCACGTCCTCGTCGTCATGCACGATCTCCATGCCCTCGACCGGCTCGGCGACGATCTGCACGGGCGCCGGCGCCGGAGGCATCTCGACCTCGAGCCAGGCGCCGCCGATCACCCGCTCGGATTTGCCGACCACCGAGCCGTCGACCGTGACCTTCCCCGCCGCAGCCAGCTCGGCGGCCTTCGTACGGGAGAAGCCGAACATGCGGGAGATGGCGGCGTCTACGCGCTCGCCCTCCAGGCCGTCCGGCACGGGCAGGGTACGGATCTCGGGAATCGTGCTCACCCGTCGAGTATGCCGGACGGCTCCGGTACCGCCGTACGGGCCTGTGGACAACCGCCGGGCGGTCAGTCCTTGTGGACGGTCCCGTCCGGGTCCAGCCCCTTGAAGGAAAGCAGCACGATCAGGATGCCGCCGCAGACGATCGCCGAGTCGGCGAGGTTGAAGACCGCGAAGTGCTTGGGTGCGATGAAGTCCACGACCGCGCCCTCGAAAACGCCCGGCGCGCGGAAGATCCGGTCGGTGAGGTTGCCCAGCGCGCCGCCCAGCAGCAGCCCCAGGGCGATCGCCCAGGGCAGGCTGTAGAGCTTGCGGGCGAGCCGGGCGATCACCACGATCACGGCCGTCGCGATCACCGTGAAGATGATCGTGAAGGCCTCGCCGAAGCCGAAGGCCGCACCCGCGTTGCGGATGGCCTCGAACCTCAGCCAGTCACCGACGATCTCGATCGGCGCGTGATGTTCCAGCCTGGCGACCACGATCATCTTGCTGACCAGGTCGAGTGCGTACGCGAACGTGGCGACGGCGAAGAGCACGGCGATCCGGCGCTTGCCCCTGGGCCGCGCCTCGGTGCTCCCCTGCCCTCCCGGGCCGGACGACTGCTCCGGCTCGGATCCCGCCTGTGGGGTGTCCGGCGTACCGATGACGCGCTCCGCCTCTGCCACGTGAGTCCCTCAACTAGGTACCTGACTGAGGACGAGGGTACGGCACACCCCCCGGCCGCCAGGTGATCAGTACCGGCGCTCCTGCTTCTGCTTGCACTCGACGCACAGCGTGGCCCTCGGGAAGGCCTGCATCCGGGCCTTGCCGATGGCCCGACCGCAGTTCTCGCACAGGCCGTACGTACCGGCGTCCAGCCGCTCCAGGGCGTGCTCGGTCTGGATCAGCATCTCGCGCGCGTTGGCGGCCAGCGCCAGTTCGTGCTCGCGTGTGATGTTCTTCGTCCCGGTGTCCGCCTGGTCGTCGCCGGCGCCGTCGCCGGAGTCCCGCATCAGTCCGGCCAGGGCCGCCTCGGACGAGGCGAGCTCCGCGCGCAGCCGCGCCTGCTCGGACTCGAGCTCCGCGCGGGCCTCCTCGACCTCCTCCGGCGTCCACGGCTCCTCGCCGGGACGCACCGCGAGCTCGCCCGGCTCCACAGCGGCGAGGCGCGCCTTGGGAACGGCGGTCTTCGCCGCTGTGGCCGTACCCGGAGTCTTCTTCGCAACCACAGTCGTGGCTCCCGTCTGCTCCGCGGCCGAGGCCGCGCCCACCTTCTTGGCCGTGCTCTTCCTGCCCGCACTCGTCCCGGTCACGCCTTCGGCGCCGGCGATCTTCTCCTCGTCGACGGTGGCCTGCTTCACGGCCGCCTTCTTCGCGGTCGCCGTCTTCCTGGCGACCGGCTTCTTCGCGACCGCTTTCTTGGCTGCCGCCTTGCTCGAGGCCGCCTGGCTTGTGGCCTCCTTGAAGGTGGCCTCCTTGATGGCGGCGGCCCTTTTCGGCGCGCTCTTCTTCGCCGGGCTCTTCTTCGCGGCGGACGCCTTCCCGGCGGATGCCCTCCCGGCAGGTGCGTCCCTCCCGACCGGCTCAGCCGCCGGCTCAGCCGCCTCCGTCGCCTCCTGCACAGGTCTTCGGGCCACCGCCTCCTCGGCGGCACCCTTCGTGGCCACGTCCGCCGCGGCGGACCGCACCGTCTTCACGACCCCGGCGTCCCTGGCCGCACCGCCGGAGGCATGCGTGGACCTGCCGGACGCCGACTGCTGTACGGCGGTCTTCTTCGCCACCATGGCCGCGGCCCCTTCACATATTGTGATCTTGCACGCGAATCGTGCTGGGACGATAAATCGACTTGGAGTCCGCGGCAACGGGACGCACCGCCCGATTCACCCTCCTCGCGCATGCCACGCGGAAAGCCTGCATCCGTTGTGCCCAGCTCCCCGCCCGGTAATCCGCCGAGCCGGGCCCTCCGGAATCCGAACGCGCGAACCATCCCATACAGCCACCATTCGAGTCATTTCGAACCGACCCGATCCGCGCTCTCCGCGCCCCCGAAAACCGGTCGGCCGCTGTCGTCGTGGACCCGTACACTGGGCGGAGCGAGAAGCATGGATGGGGACGAGTAGCGGCGTACGCGGCCCAGAGCGACCCGGGGACGGTGGGAGCCCGGGGGTGAGCGCGACGTGAAGATCACCCCGGAGCCGCCGGAAGAAAGCCACAGCCGACAGGCGAGGGCCAGTAGAACCGGCATCGCGACCCCAATGAGGGGGCTCGCCGGCGCGCAGAGCGCACCGGAGGGCCAAGGAGGGTGGTACCGCGGGAGCGCGCCGCAGAAGGCGTAGACAGGCAAGAAGGCTCTCGTCCCTCCGACGGAAGGCAGTACGTCCGCCGGAGGAAGCTCGCAGATGACAACGCCGCAGTACCGCCAGGTGCCCGCCCAGGTCGACCTGCCCGCCCTCGAGCACGCGGTGCTCGACTTCTGGCGCGAGCAGAAGATCTTCGCCAAGAGCCTTGAGCAGTCCGAGGGCCGCCCCGAGTGGGTGTTCTACGAGGGCCCGCCCACCGCCAACGGCATGCCCGGCGCCCACCACATCGAGGCCCGCGTCTTCAAGGACGTCTTCCCCCGTTTCCGCACCATGCGCGGCTACCACGTGGCCCGCAAGGCCGGCTGGGACTGCCACGGCCTCCCGGTGGAGCTGGCGGTCGAGAAGGAGCTCGGCTTCTCCGGCAAGCAGGACATCGAGACGTACGGCATCGCCGAGTTCAACGCCAGGTGCCGCGAGTCCGTGACCCGGCACACCGACGCCTTCACCGAGCTGACGACCCGCATGGGCTACTGGGTCGACCTCGACGACGCCTACCGGACCATGGACCCGGAGTACGTCGAGTCGGTCTGGTGGTCGCTGAAGGAGATCTTCAACAAGGGCCTGCTGGTCCAGGACCACCGCGTCGCCCCCTGGTGTCCGCGCTGCGGCACCGGCCTCTCGGACCACGAGCTGGCCCAGGGCTACGAGACGGTCGTCGACCCGTCCGTGTACGTCCGTTTCCCGCTCACCTCCGGTCCGCTCGCCGGCGAAGCCGCCCTTCTCGTCTGGACGACGACCCCCTGGACGCTGGTCTCCAACACGGCCGTGGCCGCGCACCCCGACGTCTCCTACGTCGTCGCGACCGACGGCGAGGAGAAGCTCGTCGTCGCCGAGCCGCTGCTCGCCAAGGCGCTCGGTGAGGACTGGGAGACCACCGGGCAGACCTTCACCGGCGCCGAAATGGAGCGCTGGACCTATCAACGTCCGTTCGAGCTCGTGGAGTTCCCGGAGCCGGCCCATTACGTCGTCAATGCCGAGTACGTCACGACCGAGGACGGTACGGGTCTGGTCCACCAGTCCCCCGCCTTCGGTGAGGACGACCTCAGGGTCTGCCGCGCGTACGGCCTGCCGGTCGTGAACCCGGTCCGCCCCGACGGCACCTTCGAGGAGTCCGTCCCGATGGTCGGCGGCGTCTTCTTCAAGAAGGCCGACGAGAGGCTCACCGAGGACCTCCAGCAGCGCGGCCTCCTCTTCAAGCACATCCCGTACGAGCACAGCTACCCGCACTGCTGGCGCTGCCACACCGCGCTCCTCTACTACGCGCAGCCGTCCTGGTACATCCGCACGACGGCCATCAAGGACCGCCTCCTCCAGGAGAACGAGAAGACCAACTGGTTCCCGGAGACGGTCAAGCACGGCCGTTTCGGCGACTGGCTGAACAACAACATCGACTGGGCGCTGTCCCGCAGCCGCTACTGGGGCACACCGCTGCCGATCTGGCGCTGCGAGGACGACCACCTCACCGTCGTCGGCTCGCGCGCGGAGCTCAGCGAACTCACCGGCACCGACCAGTCCGAGCTGGACCCGCACCGTCCGTTCATCGACGCGGTCACCTTCGCGTGCCCGCACGAGGACTGCGCACGGACCGCCACGCGCGTGCCCGAGGTCATCGACGCCTGGTACGACTCGGGTTCGATGCCGTTCGCGCAGTGGGGCTACCCGTACAAGAACAAGGACCTCTTCGAGTCCCGCTACCCGGCGCAGTTCATCAGCGAGGCCATCGACCAGACCCGCGGCTGGTTCTACACGCTGATGGCCGTCGGCACACTGGTCTTCGACAAGTCGTCGTACGAGAACGTCGTCTGCCTCGGCCACATCCTCGCCGAGGACGGCCGCAAGATGTCCAAGCACCTGGGCAACACCCTGGATCCGATCCCGCTGATGGACCGGCACGGCGCCGACGCCGTCCGCTGGTTCATGGCGGCCGGCGGTTCCCCGTGGGCGGCCCGCCGGGTGGGCCACGGCACCATCCAGGAGGTCGTCCGCAAGACGCTCCTGACGTACTGGAACACGGTCGCCTTCCAGGCTCTGTACGCCCGTACGTCCGACTGGGCGCCGAGCGAGGCCGACCCGGCCCCCGCCGACCGCCCGGTCCTGGACCGCTGGCTGCTCTCCGAACTCCACGCGCTCACCGACCAGGTGACGCAGGCGCTGGAGGCGTACGACACCCAGCGCGCCGGCAAGCTGCTCTCCGCGTTCGTCGACGACCTGTCCAACTGGTACGTGCGCCGCTCCCGTCGCCGCTTCTGGCAGGGCGACAAGGCCGCGCTGCGCACCCTGCACGAGGTCGTCGAGACGGTCACGAAGCTGATGGCCCCGCTGACGCCGTTCATCACCGAGCGGGTCTGGCAGGACCTCGTCGTGCCGGTCACCCCGGGCGCCCCGGACTCCGTCCACCTCGCGGCCTGGCCGGAGGCCGACCTCTCCGCGATCGACCCGGAGCTGTCGAAGCAGATGGTCCTGGTCCGCCGGCTGGTGGAGCTGGGCCGCGCCACGCGCGCGGAGTCGGGCGTCAAGACCCGCCAGCCCCTGAAGCGCGCCCTGATCGCCGCCGGGGGCTTCGACACCCTCGACCGCGAACTGCACGCGCAGATCACGGAGGAGCTGAACGTCGAGTCCCTGGCGTCCCTCTCCGAAGTCGGCGGCAGCCTGGTCGACACGACCGCCAAGGCCAACTTCCGTGCCCTGGGCAAGCGGTTCGGCAAGCGCGTCCAGGACGTGGCCAGGGCCGTCGCGAGCGCCGACGCGGCCGCGCTCTCCCTCGCCCTGCGCGAGGGCACGGCGTCGGTGGAGGTCGACGGCGAGACGATCACCCTGGCCCCCGACGAGGTCATCATCACGGAGACCCCGCGCGAGGGCTGGTCGGTCGCCTCCGACTCCGGCGCGACGGTCGCCCTCGACCTGGAGATCACCGAGGAACTGCGCCGCGCGGGCCTGGCCCGGGACGCGATCCGGCTGATCCAGGAAGCCCGCAAGAACAGCGGCCTCGACGTCGCCGACCGCATCGCGCTCCGCTGGACAGCGACCGATCCGGCGACCGTCGACGCCCTGTCCGGCCACGCCGGCCTCATCGCCGACGAGGTGCTCGGCACGGACTTCGCCCAGGGTGAGGCGGACGACACGTTCGGCGCCCCGTTCACGGACGACGGCCTGACGCTGACGTTCCGCCTGCGCAAGGTGTAGGGCGCGCACGACACAGCCGTGAGGGCCCGGTACCCCCGAGGGGGCGCCGGGCCCTCACGCTTGTCCGGCCGGCCTCCCGCAGGCCCTGTGAGGGCCCTTGGCAGCTTCACGAGGGGAACCAGGCGGGAGCGCGTCCGTCGGAGCCGTCGTCGCCGTGATCGCTGTCAACACGCGTAAAAAGGGCGGGACCCCGGATGGTGATCCGGGGTCCCGCCCTTTGAACGCTGCCGACGCCTAAGGCGTACTACTGGCCGTCAGTTGTCATCCTCGTCGATGAGGAAACCACGCATCGGCGAGGGGGCCTGACCCATCGGCGACGGGCCCTGCGGCCGCACCGGCGCCATCGGCTGGGTCATCGCCGGGGACATCTGCTGCTGACCGCCGTAGGACGGAGCGGCCTGACCGGGAGCGCCCATGCCCGGGTTGCCGTAGGACGGGGCGCCCGCGCCGGCCGGAGCCATGGAAGGCGCCGGGGACGGCGGCAGGGAAGCCGTGGCCGGGGTGCGCGGCGGCGCGAGGGAGTCGTCGGCCTGGGTCTCCAGCTGACGCAGCTGGGACTCGAGGTACGACTTCAGACGCGTGCGGTACTCGCGCTCGAAGCCACGCAGGTCCTCGACCTTGCGCTCCAGCGTGGCGCGCGCGGACTCCAGGGAGCCCATCGCGACGCGGTGCTTCTCCTGCGCGTCCCGCTCCAGGGCGTCGGCCTTGGCACGCGCGTCGCGCTCGAGACCCTCGGCGCGGCTGCGGGCCTCACCGACGATCTTGTTGGCCTCGGAACGCGCCTCGGCGATCGCCTGGTCGGCGGTCTGCTGGGCCAGCGAGAGGACACGGGCGGCGCTGTCGCCACCGGGGCCCTGACCGGGGCCGCCCATCGGACCGCCCATGGGGCCGCCCATCTGCTGCTGCATCGGGTTCTGACCCATCTGCTGCTGCATGGGGTTCTGACCCATCTGCTGCTGCATCGGGTTCTGGCCCATCTGCTGCTGCATGGGGTTCTGGCCCATCGGACCCTGACCCATCGGGCCGGGACCCTGCGGACCACCCTGACCGCCGCCGGGACCGGCGGGCAGCTGCGGCGCACCGCTCGGCAGCTGGGGCGGGCCTCCCATGGGGCCACCCATCTGCTGCTGCGGCGGGCCCGATATGCCGGCGGGCACCGGAGCGCCCGGACCTCGCATGCCCTGCTGCGGCATGCCCTGCGGAGGCATCCCCTGCTGGGGCATCCCCTGCTGCTGCATGCCGCCCTGCTGCATGCCGCCCTGCTGCATGCCACCCTGCTGGGGCATGCCACCCTGCTGCTGGTCCTGTTCCGGCGGCTTGCGCATGTTCTGCTGGTTCTGGGCAGCAGCGCGCGTGGCCGCGGCGAGCTTGGCACGCAGGTCTTCGTTCTCACGAAGCAGGCGGGTCAGTTCGGCTTCGACCTCATCGAGGAAGGCATCGACCTCGTCCTCGTCATAGCCTTCTCGGAGGCGGACGGTCGTGAACTGCTTGTTCCGCACGTCCTCGGGGGTCAACGGCATCTCTTCACCTCAACGTAGTCGTCGGCATCGGCAAGACGGTAGTTCACATCGCTCACAGCCGGCTCACGATCGAGATCAGGATGTAGACGATGATCATCAGTACGAAGAAGGACAGGTCGAGCGCCACGCCCCCGAGACGCAACGGCGGGATTACCCGCCGCAGAAGCTTGAGCGGTGGATCGGTGACAGTGTAGGTGGCCTCGAGAACGACCACCATCGCCTTGCCGGGCTGCCATGAGCGGGCGAACTGGAAGACGTAGTCCATGACCAACCGGAAGATGAGCACGATGAGGAAGACCATCAGCGCGATGTAGACGACATCCAGGACCACGCTCATGTTCGGTGCTTCCCTCTCCCCTGCTCCGTGCTGTTCTGTACTGCTCTTCCGGTCTTGCGTCTCAGCTCTGGTTGAAGAACCCGCCCTCTGCGATGCGGGCCTTGTCCTCCGCCGTGACATCGACGTTAGCAGGCGACAACAGGAACACCTTCTGCGTCACCCGCTCGATGCTGCCGTGAAGACCAAACACCAAACCGGCCGCAAAGTCGACAAGTCGCTTCGCGTCCGTGTCGTCCATCTCGGTCAGATTCATGATCACCGGGGTGCCCTCACGGAAGTGTTCCCCGATGGTACGGGCCTCGTTGTAGGTCCGGGGGTGAAGCGTGGTGATCCGGTACGGCTCTCGTTCCGACACGACCTTGGGCATGATCACCGGTGCGTTCTTCTCCAGGGACTGACGTTCTTGTGTGATGGATGCCACGGGCGCGATGCGCGCCGGACGTCCGGATTCCGCGCCCAGCGAAGCGGATCGCGCCACCGGCTCACGCGGCGCGGGTGGCTGCACGATTCGCACCTCTTCATCCCTTTGGGACTGATGCGTACCGTGTGATTGGTGGGACGGCTCGTGTCGCCGGTGGTCCCGCTCGGGTTCCGGGTCCAGCTCGGGTTCGAAGTCGTCGTCGGGGTCGAAGCCCCGGCCGTCGTACCCATCGTCCTCCACGAGGCCGAGGTAGACCGCCATCTTGCGCATCGCGCCGGCCATTCTCTGAGTCCTCCGCTCTGTGGTGGATCGACTTTCGACTGCCAAGTCCCGCGATCCACGTGGCCCTTGTGTCCGCCTTTCGGCGGTAATGACCATATTTTCTGCTGTGGTCCGACTTCCTGGCGACGTTACCCGAGCCTGGCGCGGACTCCGAGTACCGCAGTGCCGACGCGTACATGTGTCGCTCCGGCCGCCACGGCCTCCTCGAGGTCCGCACTCATCCCTGCCGACACCATGTTCGCAGCAGGATGAGCCTGGCGCAGGTCAGTCGACAAATCCATCAACCGCCCGAAGGCCTCCCGTTGGCGACCGGCGTACTCCCCGGTCAGGGGTGCGACGGTCATCAGTCCGTCAAGTCGCAGCCCCGGCGAGCCGGCGACCAGACCCGCCAACTCCTCGACGCCGCCCGGCGCCACACCGCCCCGCTCACCCCGCTCGCTCGCCCCCGCGTCGAGGGCCACCTGAAGAAGGCAGCCCACCTCACGGCCGACCCGAACGGCTTCCTTCGACAGGGCCGTCACCAGCCTGGCCCGGTCGACGGACTGCACCACATCCGCGTAACCGACCACGGAGCGCACCTTGTTGGTCTGCAACTGGCCGACGAAATGCCAGCTCAGGGGCAGCTCGGCACACTCGGCCGCCTTGGGCGCCGCGTCCTGGTCCTTGTTCTCGGCGACATGGCGCACGCCGAGTTCCGACAGCAGCCGCACATCGCTCGCCGGGTAGGTCTTGGTGACCACGATCAGGGTCACCTCGTCGCGCTCACGGCCGACGGCCGCGCACGCGGCGGCGATGCGCTCCTCCACCTTCGCCAGGTTTGCGGCGAGTTCGTCCTTACGGTCCGTCATGCCCCATCAGTCCAACCAGACATATCCCGCGAGTCGCCCTGTGGAGCGATCGCGGCGATACGAGAAGTGATCCTTCGACTCCCGAGTGCACTCCGGCGACCGCTCCCGGTCGTGCACCCCGAGCCGGTCGAGCTGCGCGTGCACCCCGGCGGTCACGTCGACCGCGGGAGTTCCCCAGCTCGTCTCGGCGTGCGTCGCCGGCTCGACGGCGGCCACCTCGGCCCGCATCTCCTCCGGCACCTCGTAGCAGCGCCCGCACACGGCCGGCCCGGTGCGGGCGACGATCCGGGAGGGGTCGGCGCCGAGCGACTCCATCGCGTCGATCGCCGCGGGCACGATGCCCTTGACCATGCCGGGCCGCCCGGCGTGCGCGGCCCCGACCACCCCGGCTACGGGGTCGGCGAGCAGCACCGGCACGCAGTCCGCCGTCAGCACGGCGAGGGCGAGTCCACGGGCCGCGGTCACCAGACCGTCGACCGGCGGGATGAGCGGGGTGGTCCACGGTCCGTCGACCTCGGCGACGTCGTTGCCGTGCACCTGGTTCATCCAGACGACCCGGCCGGCGTCCAGGCCCAGCGACCTGGCGGCCAGCTCGCGGTTGGTGCGTACGGCGTCGGGGTCGTCGCCGACCGCTCCGCCGAGGTTGAGCTCCTCATACGGAGCGGCGCTCACCCCGCCCCACCGGTCGGTGAAGGCGAAGTGCGCGCCGCTCACGCTTTCGCGCTGTCCTATCACTTCAGGAAGTCCGGCACGTCCAGCTCCTCGGCCGCGCTGTCCGAGTAGGACCGCGACGGCGGTACCGGCGGGGCGACCGGGAGGTCGGCCACCGGCTCGGGCGCCGGCTCCGGCTCCTCCTTCGGGGTCACGCTACCGAGCGATCCGAAGGACGGACGGCTCTCGGCCTGCCGTACCGGAGTGGGCTCGTCACGGCGGGCCGAGGACGAGGACGAGCCCATGACGGTCTCCCGGCGGGCCGGGGGCTGCCCCCCGTCGAAGCCCGCCGCGATGACGGTGACCCGGACCTCGTCACCGAGGGCGTCGTCGATGACCGCGCCGAAGATGATGTTGGCCTCGGGGTGCGCGGCCTCGCTCACCAGCTGGGCGGCCTCGTTGATCTCGAACAGGCCGAGGTCGGAGCCGCCCGAGATGGAGAGCAGGACGCCCCGGGCGCCGTCGATGGAGGCCTCGAGGAGCGGCGAGGAGATCGCCATCTCGGCGGCGGCCACCGCGCGGTCGTCGCCACGGGCCGAACCGATGCCCATGAGGGCCGAACCGGCCTCGGACATGACCGACTTGACGTCGGCGAAGTCGAGGTTGATCAGACCGGGGGTGGTGATGAGGTCGGTGATGCCCTGTACACCGGAGAGCAGGACCTGGTCGGCCGACTTGAAGGCGTCGAGGACCGAGACCTGGCGGTCCGAGATGGACAGCAGCCGGTCGTTGGGGATGACGATGAGGGTGTCGACCTCTTCGCGGAGTTCGGCGATGCCGTCCTCGGCCTGGTTGGCGCGGCGCCTGCCCTCGAAGGTGAACGGGCGGGTGACCACGCCGATGGTGAGGGCGCCGAGGTTGCGTGCGATGTTGGCCACGACGGGTGCGCCGCCGGTGCCGGTGCCGCCGCCTTCGCCGGCCGTCACGAAGACCATGTCGGCCCCCTTGAGGACCTCCTCGATCTCCTCGCGGTGGTCCTCGGCGGCCTTGCGGCCGACAGCCGGGTTGGCGCCGGCGCCGAGTCCGCGCGTGAGTTCACGGCCGACGTCGAGCTTGACGTCGGCGTCGCTCATCAACAGCGCCTGCGCGTCGGTGTTGATGGCGATGAACTCGACGCCCTTGAGACCGACCTCGATCATCCGGTTGATGGCATTGACACCACCGCCGCCGACACCGATGACTTTGATGACTGCGAGGTAGTTCTGCGGTGCTGCCACGTCGAAGGCCTCTCGCCTCGAGTTACGTGTCGTCGCCTCACAGGTGATGTGATCCGACGACTGATGCCGAATGGGGCGGTCCGTTTCGCCGACCCGAACCCTAACGCTGAAGTTTAGGGTTACCAGTGTGTCTGTTCCTTGGAGTCTTCTGAACAGGACACTAAGTCGACAAGTGGCGCCCGTTCAACGAACACGCCGAACCTCCCGTTTTTCTTTTCACCCTATGTGATCAGCCGTGTCGCTGCCCAACCAGGGTGCTGGCCTGCGCGAATGTGCGTCAACTGCCCGCTGACGCAGGGGCGGTGGGAGCGCTGACATCGAAGTGCCGAGCTGCCGGGGCGGCTTTCATGAGAGCGGTGAGTGTACGGCCCTTCGCGGCGCTCTCGTCGGCGCTCCCCCACGCCACCGTGCGACCCCCGCTCAACCGCAGCGAGATGTCGTCGTAGGAACGGACCTTGACGACCCGGGTGGCCCGCGCGACGGGGGCCGGGAGGGAGCCGGCGGCCTTCACCGCCTCCCGGACCAGCCGGGCCTCGCCGAAGCGGCGCAGGCTCGCGGCGGCCGAACGCGACGAGGTGACGGCCATTTCGAGCAGCGGAACGCCTTTCGGGGCCTTGGAAACCGTGGCGAAACGGACACCTTCGTCGTCCACTTCCACGAAGTTCGACCCCTTTTGCACAAGCAGAACCGGCGTACGCTCTGTCACTTTCAGGCCGATTCCATGGGGCCAGGAACGCACCACGTCGACCGAGTCGATCCGGGGCAGTTTAGTCCGCAGCCGCGCCTCGATCGCGTCGGTGTCGACGGAGACCAACGGCGATCCGACCGGTACGGCGGCGGCTTCGCGCACCTGCTGCGGCGTCAGTACGCCGGTGCCGGACACGGAGACCCGCTCGACGCGCAGCCACTGCGAGCCGTACAACACCCAGCCGGTACCCGCACCGAGGAGCACGACGGCCAGCGCGAGAATGATGATCTTACGAAGTCGGCGCGGTCCCAACCACCGGACGAGGGGCGGGCCGGACGACTCCTGCTGACGTGCACCGCGCTCGACGGTGGCGGATCCGGCCACGCACACTTCCTTTCCTGGCTCGGTTCACCTCCGGGGCACCACATCCGGTGCCGAGAGGCCGGCCGTGCTCACCCCTTCGGGCCTGCGCACACTCGGCCTCTCAGCACCGACGCGCCCCTTCGGCTCACTCGCCGACGCGTTTCCTATCGGCGTGCACGGCTGGCGGCGATCGCCTCGTACACCAGGCCGACGAGCAGGTCGTCGGCGTCCCTGCGGCCGAACTCGCTGGCCGCGCGGGACATCTCGTACAGCCGGTGCGGGTCGGCGAGGACGGGCAGGACGGTCTCCCGGACCCACTCGGGGGTCAGTTCCGCGTCGTCGACCAGCAGTCCGCCACCCGCCTTGACCACCGGCTGGGCGTTCAGCCGCTGTTCGCCGTTGCCGATGGGCAGCGGGACATAGGCGGCCGGGAGCCCGACGGCGGAGAGTTCGGCGACGGTCATCGCGCCCGCGCGGCAGAGCATCATGTCCGCGGCGGCGTACGCGAGGTCCATCCGCTCCACGTACGGTACCGGGATATAGGGGGGCATTCCAGGCATCTGCTGCACATGCGGCAGTTCGTTCTTCGGGCCGACCGCGTGCAGGATCTGGATCCCGGCCTGCTGCAACCAGGGCGCGACCTGCTGGACGACCTCGTTGAGGCGGCGGGCGCCCTGCGAACCGCCGGAGACCAGGAGGGTCGGCAGGTTGGGGTCGAGGCCGAACATGTGCCGGGCCTCGGGGCGCGCTGCGGCGCGGTCCAGGGTGGCGATGGAGCGGCGCAGCGGGATGCCGATGTAGCGGGCGTCCCGGAGCTTGCTGTCGGGCGTGGAGACGGCGACCCGGGCCGCGTAGCGCGAGCCGATCTTGTTGGCCAGACCGGGGCGGGCGTTCGCCTCGTGGACGATGATCGGGACGCCGAGGCGCTTGGCGGCCAGGTAGCCGGGCAGGGCCACGTAACCGCCGAAGCCGACGATCGCGTCCGCCTTGGTGCGCTCCAGGATCTGCTCGGCGGCCTTGATCGTGCCGCGCAGCCTGCCCGGGACGGTGATCAGCTCAGGTGTGGGCTTGCGCGGCAGCGGCACGGCGGGGATCAGCGCGAGGTCGTAGCCCCGCTGCGGAACGAGCGTGGTCTCCAGGCCGCGCTCCGTACCGAGGGCTGTGATCCCCACAGTGGGGTCCTGCCTGCGCAGGGCGTCCGCGAGGGCCAGCGCGGGCTCGATGTGGCCGGCGGTCCCCCCACCAGCGAGTACGACATGCACCGAAATTCACCGCTCTCCGGACGAGCGCGCCGCCGAGGCACGCCGTCGCATCGTGTTCCATCTGCGGGGACTCCGGTCGAACGCGGAGCCCCCAGTCCCCCGCTTTCTACCAAAGCGGGGGTGCCGCATCGCAAGCGCCGCCCGCGCAGCGGGCTCGTCGCGTGCGAAGGCGATCAGCAGCCCGATGGCGAACATGGTCGGCAGCAGGGCGGAACCCCCGTAGGAGAACAGCGGGAGAGGGACACCGGCGATCGGCAGCAGGCCGAGCACCGCACCGATGTTGATCACCGCCTGAGCGGTGATCCAGGTGGTCACGCCTCCCGCGGCATACCTGACGAAGGGGTCCTCCGTGCGTCCGGCCACGCGGATACCCGCATAGCCTAGAGCCGCGAACAGGGCGAGGACCGACAGCGTCCCCGCGAGACCCAGTTCCTCCCCGGTGACGGCGAAGATGAAGTCGGTGTGCGCTTCGGGCAGTTGGCCCCATTTCTCCACACTCGCGCCGAGCCCCGAGCCGAAGATCCCGCCGGAGGCCAGGGCGTAGATCCCGTGCACGGCCTGCCAGCAGGCGTCGCCGGGGCCGGGATCGGTCGCGCCGATGCACTGCAACCGGGCCATCCGGTTCGGGCTGGTCTTGATGAGGATCACACCGAGGGTAACGGCGATCGACAGCACCCCGACGAAGAGCCGCGTGGGCGCCCCCGCCAGCCACAGCAGTCCGAACAGGATCGCCGTGAGGATGATCGCCGTGCCCATGTCGCCGCCGAGCATGATCAGCCCGAGCAGCATGAACGCGACCGGCACCAGCGGCACCAGCATGTGCTTCCACTGCGCGAGCAGATTCTTCTCCTGTTTGCGGGCGAGCAGATCGGCGCTCCACAGCACCAGCGCGAGCTTGCCGAACTCGCTGGGCTGGATCTGGAAGGAGCCGCCGAGCGAGATCCAGTTCTGGTTGCCGTTGACCGACATCCCTATGCCCGGCACCTGCACCAACACCATCATGAAGACGGCGCCCGCCAGGATCGGGTAGGCGAGCCCCCGGTGCAGTTTCACCGGCATCCGGGAGGCGACCAGCAGCAGCGCGGCCCCGATGGAGGCGGCCAGGAACTGTTTGCGGAAGAAGAACGATCCCGGCAACGACATCTGCAGCGCGGTGATCTGGGAGGCCGAGTAGACCATCACGAGGCCCAGCACGGTGATCAGCAGGCTGCCGCCGAAGATCAGGTAGTACGCGGTCAGCGGCCGGTCCCAGGCCTTGTGCACACGCGTGTAGAGCCGTCGTACGGGGTTGTCGCGGCGCGGGCGGGAGGCGTCGGCGGGTTTACGGACGGTCCGCTGGACGGGCGGACGCCCGGTACGGCTACCGGGCATCTGCCGCTCCACCGGGCATGGCGCAGCCGCTGTGATCGGCTGCCGCGACGTACGTCTGCCGTGACGGTCCCACGCGTCCCTCCCAAGGTCGCCCGGCAGGCGGCCGGGTCAGGCGCCGAGTTCGCTAACCGCCTGAGCGAACACGTCACCGCGCTGGTTGTAGTTGGTGAACATGTCCATGGAGGCGCAGGCCGGGGCGAGGAGCACCGTGTCGCCTTCGACGGCGAGGCGCCGGGCCTCCTGGACGGCCGCGAGCATCGCCCCAGTGTCCGTCCGGTCGAGGTCGACGACGGGTACTTCCGGGGCGTGTCGCGCCAGGGCTTCACGGATCAGGGCCCGGTCGGCGCCGATGAGCACCACCGCGCGAAGCCGCTTCGCCGACTTGGCGACCAGCTCGTCGAAGGTGGCTCCCTTCGCCAGTCCGCCGGCGATCCAGACGATCGACTCGTAGGCCGCCAACGAGGCCTGTGCCGCGTGTGTGTTGGTCGCCTTGGAGTCGTCGACGTACGCGACGCCGTCCACGTCCGCCACGTGGGCGATGCGGTGGGCGTCCGGGGTGAAGGCCCGCAGACCGTCCCGTACGGCCTTGGCGGGCACCCCGAACGCGCGCGCGAGGCCCGCCGCGGCAAGGGCGTTGGCGACGTTGTGCGGGGCCGGCGGGTTGACGTCGGAGACCTCGGCCAGCTCCTGCGCGTTCTTCTGCCGGTTCTCCACGAAGGCGCGGTCGACCAGGATGCCGTCCACGACGCCGAGTTGGGACGGTCCCGGGGCGCCGAGCGTGAAGCCGACGGCCCGGCAGCCCTCCTCGACGTCCGCCTCCCGCACCAGGTCCTCCGTGGACCTGTCGGCCACGTTGTAGACGCAGGCGACCTGATTGCCCTCGTAGACGCGCCCCTTGTCCTTGGCGTACGCCTCCATGGAGCCGTGCCAGTCGAGGTGGTCGGGCGCGAGGTTCAGGACTGCCGCCGAGTGGGCGCGCAGGGAGGGTGCCCAGTGCAGCTGGTAGCTGGAGAGCTCCACGGCGAGGACGTCGTACGGCTCCTCGCCGAGGACGACGTCCAGCAGGGAGACCCCGATGTTGCCGACGGCCGCCGTGCGCAGGCCGGCCGCCTTCAGAATCGACGCCAGCATCTGTGTGGTGGTCGTCTTGCCGTTGGTGCCGGTCACGCACAGCCAGGGCGCGGCCTTCCTGCCGTCCAGTTCCCTGAGCCGCCAGGCGAGTTCGACGTCGCCCCAGACCGGTACGCCGGCCTCGTGGGCGGCGGTGAAGAGCGGCTTGTCGGGCTTCCAGCCGGGTGCGGTGACGATGAGTTCGGTGCCCTCGGGCAGGGTCGCGCCGTCACCGAGGCGCACCGTGACGCCCAGCGCCTCCAACTCGGCGGCCTGCTCACGCGCGCGTGCGTCGTCGCCGTCGTTGACGACGGTGACCCTCGCGCCGAGCCCGTGCAGCACCCTGGCCGCCGGGATGCCGGAGACGCCGAGCCCGGCGACGGTGACGTTCTTCCCCTGCCAGTCGGTCACTTGTCCGCTGCCCATCCCGCGTAGAAGAGACCCAGTCCGACGATCACGCAGATGCCCTGGATGATCCAGAAACGGACCACCACAAGGACTTCGGACCAGCCCTTGAGTTCGAAGTGGTGCTGGAGTGGCGCCATGCGGAAGACGCGCTTTCCGGTGAGCTTGAAGGAGCCGACCTGGATGACCACCGACATCGTGATCAGCACGAACAGGCCGCCCAGGAGGGCGATCAGCAGCTCGGTGCGGGAGCAGATCGCCAGACCCGCGAGCACGCCGCCGAGCGCCAGTGAACCGGTGTCGCCCATGAAGATCTTGGCCGGTGAGGTGTTCCACCACAGGAAGCCCAGGCACGCGCCCATCAGGGCGGAGGCGATGACCGCGAGGTCCAGTGGATCGCGCACCTCGTAACAGGCGCTGGGGTTGGTCAGGGTCTCGCCGTTGGCGCAGGACTCCTGGAACTGCCAGACGCCGATGAACGTGTAGGCGCCGAAGACGAGGACGGAGGCGCCGGTGGCGAGGCCGTCCAGACCGTCCGTCAGGTTCACGCCGTTGGACATCGCGAGGATCATGAACAGCGCCCAGACGACGAACAGCACGGGGCCGATCGTCCAGCCGAAGTCCGTGATGAACGACAGCTTCGTGGAGGCCGGGGTGTTGCCGCGCGAGTCGGAGAACTGGAGCGAGAGCACCGCGAAGGTGATACCGACGATCAGCTGGCCGGCCATTTTCGCCTTCGCCCGCAGACCCAGCGAACGCCGCTTGACGATCTTGATGTAGTCGTCGAGGAAGCCGACCAGGCCCATGCCGCACATCAGGCCCAGCACCAGCAGACCGGTGTAGGTCGGCGGCTTGCCGGTGATCACCTTGGACAGGAAGTACGCGGCGATCGTCGCGAAGATGAAGGCGATGCCGCCCATGGTCGGCGTACCGCGCTTGCTGGCGTGCTCGCGCGGGCCGTCGTCGCGGATGTACTGGCCGTAGCCCTTGCGCGCCAGCAGCTTGATGAGCAGCGGCGTACCGACCAGCGTCAGGAAGAGGCCGATCACACCCGCGAACAGGATCTGATTCATCATCGGGCGGCGACCTCACCCTCGGTGCCGGTCGCGAGCAGCGCCTGCGCGACACTCTCGAGGCCGACCGAACGGGACGCCTTCACGAGCACGACGTCCCCCGGGCGCAACTCGCTGCGCAACAGGTCGACCGCCGCCTGTGCGTCGGACACGTGCACCGACTCCTCACCCCACGAACCCTCGTTATATGCGCCCAGTTGCAGCCAGGCGGCTTCCCTGCCCCCGACCGCGACGAGCTTGCCGACATTGAGCCGGACGGCGAGCCGTCCGACCGCGTCGTGCTCGGCGAGCGCCTCGTCCCCGAGCTCGGCCATCTTGCCGAGCACCGCCCAGGTCCGCCGCCCCTTGCCCATGGCCGCGAGCGCGCGCAGGGCGGCTCGCATGGACTCGGGGTTCGCGTTGTAGGCGTCGTTGACGATCGTCACGCCGTCCGGGCGCTCGGTGACCTCCATCCGCCAGTGGGAGAGGGAGCCCGCCTCGGAGAGCGCGGTGGCGATCTCTTCCGCGGACATGCCCAGCTCATGGGCGACGGCGGCCGCTGCGAGCGCGTTCGACACGTGGTGCTCACCGTACAGGCGCATGGTCACGTCACTGCACCCGGAGGGTGTGTGAAGGCTGAAGGCGGGCTGTCCGCTGTCCGTGAGTCGCACGTTCTCGGCCCGAACGTCCGCTTCGCCGGACTCTCCGAAAAAGACCACCTTCGCCTTCGTACGGGAGGCCATGGCCCGTACCAACGGGTCGTCGGCGTTGAGGATCGCGGCGCCGCCCGCACTGGCCGGGGGCAGACTCTCTACGAGCTCGCCCTTTGCCTGTGCGATCTGTTCGCGGCCGCCGAACTCGCCGATGTGGGCGGTGCCGACGTTGAGGACGAGGCCGATCTTCGGGGGCGTCAGATCGGCGAGGTAGCGGATGTGACCGATCCCGCGGGCGCCCATCTCGAGCACGAGGAACTTCGTCTCCCCGGTCGCCGACAGGGCCGTCAGCGGCAGCCCGATCTCGTTGTTGAGCGAGCCCGGCGTGAAGACGGTGGGCGCCCTGCGCCGCAGGACCTGCGCGATGAGGTCCTTGGTGCTGGTCTTGCCGGCCGAGCCGGTGAGCGCGACGAGGGTCGCGCCGAGCTTGTGCACCACGTGCCGGGCCAGTGCGCCCAGCGCCGTCTGGACGTCGTCCACGACGATCGCGGGGACGCCGACGGGGCGTGCGGCCAGTACGGCCACCGCACCCGCCCCGACGACCTGGGCCGCGTAGTCGTGGCCGTCCACGCGTTCGCCGACGAAGGCGACGAAGAGGGCGCCGGGCACCACTTCACGTGAGTCCCGGACGACCGGTCCGGTGACTTCCACGGAAGGATCCGGTATGTCGTGCGTCTGCCCGCCGACGACTGCTGCGATCTCGGCGAGGGAGAGGGCGATCACAAGTTCATCCCTGGGTCTGCTGGATAGCTTCGCGAAGCACCTGGCGGTCGTCGAACGGACGGACCACCCCGGCGATGTCCTGGCCCTGCTCATGGCCCTTGCCCGCGACCAGCACGGTGTCCCCGGCGTGCGCGCGGGCGACGACCGCGGCGATCGCGGCGGCCCGCTCCTCGAACAGCAGGATCTCGCCGCGCTCGTGCGCGGGCACGGACGCCGCGCCCTCGAGCATGGTCGCGAGGATCGCGAGGGGGTCCTCGGAGCGGGGGTTGTCGGAGGTCAGTACGGCGGTGTCGGCCAGCCGTGCGACGGCGGCGCCCATCGGGGCGCGCTTGGTGCGGTCCCGGTCGCCGCCGCAGCCGAGAACGACGTGCAGCCGGCCCTTGGTGACCTTGCGCAGCGCCCTGAGGACCGACTCGACGGCGTCCGTCTTGTGGGCGTAGTCGACGACCGCGAGGTAGGGCTGCCCGGCGTCCACGCGCTCCAGCCGGCCCGGCACGCCCGGCACCGCGGCGACGCCGTCGGCGGCGGTCCGCGGGTCGATGCCGGCGACGGCCAGGGAGACGATCGCGGCGAGGGTGTTCGCCACGTTGAAGGAGCCCGGCAGCGGCGACCTGGCGGCGACCCGCACGCCGTCCGGACCCACGACGGTGAAGGTCGAGTCCATCGGACCGGCCTCGACGTCGACCGCCCGCCAGTCGGCGTCCGGGTGCCCCTCGGCGGAGAACGTGACGACGGGGACCTCCGCCTCCTGGATCAGCCGGCGGCCGTACTCGTCGTCGAAGTTGACCACGCCGAGTTTGCTGCGTTTCCGGGTGAACAGCTGCGCCTTGGCCTGGAAGTAGTCCTCCATGCCGGAGTGGAACTCCATGTGTTCCGGGCTGAGGTTGTTGAAGACGGCAACGTCGAAGACGCAGCCGTCGACCCGGCCGAGGACCAGGGCGTGGCTGGAAACCTCCATGGTGACCGCCTCGACACCGCGCTCGCGCATCACGGCGAACAGCGCCTGGAGGTCGGTGGCTTCGGGGGTGGTGCGCTCGGACTTGATGCGCTCGTCACCGATGCGCGTCTCGACGGTGCCGATGAGCCCGGTGGAGCGGACCGTCCTGAGGCCGCCCTCGACGAGATAGGCGGTGGTCGTCTTGCCGGAGGTGCCGGTGATCCCGATCTGGAGCAGGCCGCGGCCGGGGCGCCCGTAGATCGTCGCCGCCAGTTCGCCCATCCGCCCGCGCGGGTCGTCGGCCACCAGGACCGGCAGGCCGGTCGCGGCGGCGCGCTCGGCACCGGTGGGGTCGGTCAGGACGGCGACCGCGCCCAGGCCCGCGGCCTGCGTGACGAAGTCGGCGCCGTGCAGACGGGCGCCCGGGAGGGCGGCGTACAGATCGCCGGGGCGGACCGCGCGTGAGTCGTGGGTGATGCCCGTGACCTCGGCGGCGGCGCTCTCCGGCTGCTCGGTCCCCAGCTGATCGGCGAGCTCCACGAGGGGTGTGGCGGAGACTCGGGCCGGTCGCGGCGGTCCCGGATATGTCACGGAAGCGCCCTTCTGGGTGGTGTGGGACTGATCAGCGTGTGGCACGGCGGTGAGCGTACCGGGCACACCCGCCTGCGGGCGAAGCGAGGGCGGGGAGGCGGGCGACGTCGTGGACGGCGCATGGTTCCCGGGGTCGGGAGTGATCATGGTCACGGGCTGGTTCCTGGCTTGTTCGGCGCTGAACAGTGACGGGTCGGAGGGTCGGGGGCGGGCGGGTGCCGGGGAGTCGCGGGAGGGTCAGGGAGTGAAGGCGACCGGGAGGTTCGCGGCCTTCGCGCCGGTCGGTGGGACCTGGAGGGTCTTCAGGGCGAACTCCATGACCTGCTTGAAGACGGGACCGCAGATCTGGCCGCCGAAGTAGCTGCCCTGGGTGGCGTTCTGGATGGCGCAGTACACGGTGACCCGGGGGTTGTCGGCGGGCGCGAACCCGGCGAACGACGAGGTGTAGCCCTTGTAGGTGCCGGTGGCCGGATCTACGCGGTTGGCGGTACCGGTCTTGCCCGCGACGCGGTAGCCGGGGATGCGCGCCTTGGCGCCCGTGCCCTCCTGGTCGTCCACGACCGACTCCAGCATCTGGGCGAGGGCCTTCGCCGTCTTCTGGCTGACGACCCGGGTCTTCGCGGGAGCCCCGGCGGGGGTGAAGCGTCCGTCCGGTCCCTTGGTACCGCGCACCAGGGTGGGCTCGACGCGGACCCCGCCGTTGGCGATCGTCGAGTACACGGAGGCCGCCTGGAGCGCGTTCAGGGACATGCCCTGGCCGAAGGGGATCGTGTACTGCTGCGAGGTCGACCACTTGCCGGGCTGGGCCAGGATGCCGCTCGTCTCGCCGGGGAAGCCGAGTCCGGTCTGGCTGCCGATACCGAACTTGCGCAGGTACGAGTAGAGGACCCGGTTGGCCTCGGCCTGTGTCCTGCCGAGCTGGCCGGTGGCCAGGATGGTGCCGATGTTGCTGGACTTGGCGAGCACGCCGTTGAGCGTGAGGTACCAGGTGGCGTGGTCGATGTCGTCCTGGAAGAGCCGGTCGCCACGGTGCAGCCGGTTGGGCACGGTGACATGCGTCAGCGGTGTGGCGGCGTTCTCCTCCAGCACGGCAGCCATCGACATGACCTTGGCCGTGGAGCCGGGCTCGTAGGCGTCCTGGACGGACGCGTTGCCCATGTCCGCGGAGCGGGCCTGCGAGAGGTCGCCCGGGTCGAAGCCCGGCGAGTTCGCCATGGCGAGGATCTCGCCGGTGCGGTTGTCCTGGACGATGACGTAGCCGCGGTCCGCCCGGGACTCCTTCACCTGGTCGGTGATGGCGTTCTGCGCGGCCCACTGGATGTCGCGGTCGATCGTCAGCTCGACGTCGGAGCCGGGCACCGCGGGGGTCTCGGTGGACCCCACGGTGGGCACCTGGCGGCCGCCGGACTGGGCGTAGCGGATCTTGCCGTCCTTGCCGGACAGGGTCGTGTTCAGCTGCTGCTCGACACCTCCGCCGCCCTTGCCGTCGGCGTTGACCCAGCCCAGTATCCCGGCGGCGAGGTTCCCGTTGGGGTACACGCGCTTGCTGCTCGGGACGGAGAAGACGCCGGCGAGGACGTTGACGGTGGAGCTGTCCGTCTCCGCCTTGGCGGACAGGGCGGACCTCAGGTCCTTGATCTGCTTCCAGACCTGCGGGGTCTGCCGGCCGGCGAGTCTGACGTAGCGCAGGCTCGCGTCCTTGGGCCGCAGCTTCCTGACGAGCGCCGACTGCTCCTGGCCGAGGATCGGCGCGAGGAGCGCGGCCGCCTGTTCGGGGCCGTCGTCGACCTTCAGCTGCCCGCGGGTGAACATCGTGGGGTCGGCCGTGATGTCGTAGGCGTCCACGCTGGTCGCGAAGGCCACGCCGGTGCGGTCGGTGATCTCGCCGCGTTCGGCGGTCAGCACCTGGCCGACGAACCGGTTCTGTTCGGCCTTGGCGGCGTAGGTGCTCGCGTCGACGGCCTGTACCTGGAGGAGCCGGACGACGAAGGCGATCAGCACCAGGGCCAGCGCGAGCCCGACCATCCGCAGACGGGGACGCGGGCTGCCGAGCCGGAGGGCGGGCGGGGCGGGGCGTGCGGCGGGTGCGGTGGGGCGGCGGGCGGGACGGGCGCCGGGGCCCGGGCGCCGCTGGGCGGACGCGGGGCGGGAGGGCCGGGCGGGGCCGGGTACGCGCCGGCGCGGCGGTTCCCTGTCGGACACTTCCGTCACCTGCCGGGGGTCTCGGGGATGGCTTCGGTCGGGGCGGCACTCGGGGCCGGGGGCTCGCTCGGCCCGGTGAGGGTGCTCGGCGTGGGTGTCGCGGGGGACGGCGGCGCCTCGATCGTCCGGGAGAGCGAGACCGCCTCCGGCGGGCGGACTGCGGCGGGGACGTCCCCCAGCGACCGCTGGGCGGCGGCCGAGGGAACGCCCTTCACGGTGCCGTCGGGGTTCAGGAAGGCCGGGTCTCCGCCCGGGACCATGCCGAGTTCGCGCGCGCGGCGCTGGAGGGCGTCGGGAGCGGAGTACGAGTCGATGTCCCGCTGGAGCGCCTGCTGCTCGTCGGTGAGGCTCTTGGTGTCCTTCTGGAGGTCGTCCATCTTGAACGAGCCCTCGCTGAGCGCGGAGTTCAGCACGAGCAGTCCGATCAGACCGCCGCCCAGGAGGAGGACGACGAGGAGGACGAACGGCGTGCGGGCCGCCTGCCGCGGGCCGGCCGGGAAAAGCCGCGCGAGCCGGGCGGCCCTCCCTTTCAGTTCGGGTTTCCTACTCACACGCCCTCCCCGGGTCGCAATTCCGAACCCTCGGCTCACGCCCGTCATTCGATGGACTCCCTGATTCGCTCGGCCCCGCGCAGGCGCGCCGGGGCGGCGCGCCGGTTCTCGGCGACCTCTTCCTCGGTGGGAAGTTCGGCACCGCGGGTGAGCAGCTTGAGCCGGGGCTGGTAACGCTCGGGGACGACCGGCAGTCCGTGCGGCGCCGTGTTGGCGGCACCGGCCGCGAACACCTGCTTGACGAGCCGGTCTTCGAGCGAGTGGTACGACAGGACGGCGATCCGCCCGCCGACGTCGATCGTCTGCACGGCGGCCGGGATCGCCCGTTCCAGGACGGAGAGTTCGCCGTTGACCTCGATGCGCAGCGCCTGGAAGGTGCGCTTGGCGGGGTTGCCCCCGGTGCGCTTGGCGGCCTGGGGAAGCGCGTTACGGATCAGTTCCACCAGCCGGGCGCTGTTGGTGAACGGCTCCGTGTCCCGCTCGCGCACGACCGCGGAGACGATCCGCTTGGCCTGTTTCTCCTCGCCGTACGCCCGCAGGATCCGCACGAGTTCACCGGGCGGGTACGTGTTGAGGACCTCGGCGGCGCTGACGCCGGTCGTCTGGTCCATCCGCATGTCGAGCGGGGCGTCCTGGGCGTAGGCGAAGCCGCGGTCGGCCTCGTCGAGTTGCATGGAGGAGACGCCGAGGTCGAACAGAACGCCCTGCACGCGCGCGATGCCGAGCCGGTCCAGTACCTCGGGGAGCTCGTCGTAGACCGCGTGCACGAGGGTGGCGCGCTCACCGAACGGGGCGAGGCGCTCACCGGACAGGCGCAGCGCCTCCTTGTCACGGTCGAGGGCGATCAGCCGGGCCTCGGGGAACCGGGTCAGGAGGGCCTCGCTGTGGCCGCCGAGGCCGAGTGTGCAGTCGACCACCACCGATCCCGGCCGCTGCAGGGCGGGGGCCAACAGGTCCAGGCACCGCTGGAGCATCACCGGGACGTGTCGACTGTGGCTCAAGGGGCCCTCTCAGGTGCGGCGGGTGTACGCACCGCCGGGTCCCCGCCCCCTATAAGAAGGGAAGGCCTGCCGGCGCCGCGGGGAGATCTCCGGCGGCCGGGGCCGGGGTCTCACGGGTTCAGTCCAGCAGGGAGATCGTCGCCTCCCGCTTCGCGTCACTTTAGTCCACGCCGTCTCGCGGTCAATCAACCGGCCTGCGCGGCGCGGCCCGGCCGGATCACCCGCCCTCCACTTCTGTGGCTTACCTCACAAAGGGCACGTGATGACACTCTTTTTCCGGTCCCACAGCAGGACCGGAAGGGGTGTGACCAGTACCGTCATAGGTATGACGACTTCTGCATCGGTTCCCGCACGGCCCGAAGGCGCCATAACCGACGGCACCGTCACCGATCGCCTCATCGAGGCGAACGAGCGGTACGCGGACGCCTTCACCGATCCCGGTATGGACGCCCGCCCCGTTCTGCGCGTGGCGGTCGTGGCCTGCATGGACGCCCGTCTCGACCTGCACGCGGCGCTCGGCCTCGAGCTCGGCGACTGCCACACGATCCGCAACGCCGGCGGTGTGGTCACCGACGACGTGATCCGCTCCCTCACCATCAGCCAGCGCAAGCTGGGTACGCGCAGCATCGTCCTCATCCACCACACCGGCTGCGGTCTGGAGGCGATCACCGAGGACTTCCGCACCGAGCTGGAGATGGAGGTCGGCCAGCGTCCGGCCTGGGCCGTGGAGGCCTTCCGGGACGTCGACCAGGACGTACGGCAGTCGATGCAGCGGGTGCGCACCTCACCGTTCCTGGTGCACGCCGACGACGTGCGCGGGTTCGTCTTCGACGTGAAGACCGGCCTGCTGCGCGAGATCGACCCCGCGTAATCGCCTCCGGGATTTTGTGCGACCGTTCACGGGCGCCGTCGTTCACCTTCGTTCGCTGTCGTTCGCTGTCGTTTAGCTGTTGATTTCGGCACCCTGGGTGCCCAAATGGCCATAACGCCGACATATCACGGGCTGTTGTCCACAGGCGAGTGACACGAATCGGTAACGGCGGCAAGAATGCGGGTGTGACGTCACGCTGAGCAGTTCGCGGACGGCGTCCGTGATTCGGGGTGGGCCGTTTGCCGCACGGAGCGTCGGCCCGGAGAAAGTTTGGGCCGAGGAGGGCCGGGTGACGACCTATGACGAGCGAGCGAGCCTCACAGATCTGACCGCCACTGTGGAGCGTGTCCGCAGTTCGGTGGAGGGAGTGATCGAGGGCAAGCCCGAGGTCGTACGGCTTTCGCTGACCGTGCTCCTCGCCGAGGGGCATCTGCTGATCGAGGACGTTCCGGGCGTCGGCAAGACGATGCTCGCCAAGGCGCTGGCGAAGTCCATCGACTGCTCGGTGCGCCGTATCCAGTTCACGCCCGACCTGCTGCCCTCGGACATCACCGGTGTGTCCATCTGGGACCAGCAGCGCCGGGAGTTCGAGTTCAAGCCGGGCGCGATCTTCTCGCAGATCGTGATCGGCGACGAGATCAACCGCGCCTCGCCCAAGACGCAGTCGGCGCTCCTGGAGTCGCTGGAGGAGCGCCAGGTCACCGTCGACGGGACGACGTACGAGCTGCCCAGCCCGTTCATGGTGGTCGCCACGCAGAACCCGGTCGAGATGGAGGGCACCTACCCGCTGCCCGAGGCCCAGCGCGACCGGTTCATGGCCCGTGTCTCCATCGGTTACCCGAGCCCGGAGGCCGAGCTCCAGATGCTCGACGTCCACGGCGGGGTCAGCCCTCTGGACGACCTCCAGCCGGTCGCGCACGCCCACGAGATCGTGAAGCTGATCGACGCCGTCCGCGGTGTCCACGTCGCCGACTCGGTCCGGCGTTACGCGGTCGACCTGGTCTCCGCCACCCGCAACCACCCCGACCTCAGACTCGGCGCCTCCCCGCGCGCGACGCTGCACCTGGTGCGCGCGGCCAAGGCGACCGCCGCGCTCAGCGGCCGGGACTACGCGCTGCCGGACGACGTGCAGAACCTCGCCGTGGCCGTGCTGGCCCACCGTCTGCTGCCCACCGCGCAGGCGCAGCTGAACCGCCGCACGGCGGAGCAGGTGGTCGAGGAGATCATCCAGCGCACCTCGGTGCCCGCGACCCCCCAGCAGCACGGGTACGGGCTGGGCCACGGCACACAGGCGTACGGCCAGCAGCAGCCGCGGAGGCTGTGATGGCCGGCGGCGGGACCGGGCAGCCGTCGACGGGCCGTGGGGAGCAGGGCGAGAAGGGCGGCGCACGCACGGCCCTGGCCGGTCTGACCACCCGCGGCCGCTCCTTCCTGGCCGCCGGCATCGCGGCGGCCGTCTGCGCCTATGTGCTCGGACAGCCCGACCTGCTGCGGGTCGGGCTGCTGCTGGCCGCGCTACCGCTGATCTGCGCGGCCGTCGTCTACCGCACCCGCTACCGGGTCGCGGGCAGCCGTCGGCTCTCTCCCGCGCGCGTGCCCGCCGGCAGCGAGGCCCGCGTCCACCTGCGGATGGACAACGTCTCGCGGCTGCCCACCGGCCTGCTGATGCTCCAGGACCGGGTGCCGTACGTGCTCGGCCCGCGCCCCCGGTTCGTCCTTGACCGGGTGGAGGCGGGCGGCCGCCGCGAGGTGTCCTACCGGGTCCGCTCAGACCTGCGCGGCCGCTACCCGCTGGGTCCGCTCCAGCTGCGCCTGAGCGATCCGTTCGGCATGTGCGAACTGACCAGGGCCTTCTCCAGCTACGACACCCTTACGGTGATCCCGCGTGTGGAGCCGCTGCCCCCGGTCCGCCTCAGCGGCGAGGCCAAGGGGTACGGCGACGGACGGCAGCGCTCACTGGCGCTGGCCGGCGAGGACGACGTGATCCCGCGCGGCTACCGCTACGGCGACGACCTGCGCCGGGTGCACTGGCGCCTGACCGCGCGCTACGGCGAGCTGATGGTGCGCCGCGAGGAGCAGCCCCAGCGCTCCCGCTGCACGGTACTGCTGGACACCCGGGGCCCGGCCTACCGGGGCGCGGGCCCCGACTCCGCCTTCGAATGGGCGGTCTCGGGCGCCGCGTCGGTGCTGGTGCACATGCTGGAGCGGGGCTTCTCGGTACGGCTGCTGACGGACACGGGCGACTCCGTGCCCGGTGAGGGCGCCGACGGCTTCGCCGGCCCGAGCCAGGAGTCGGCTGACGCGGCCGGTCTGATGATGGACACCCTGGCGGTGGTCGACCACTCCGACGGCACGGGCCTGTCCCGGTCCTACGACGTGCTGCGCGGCGGCAACGAGGGGCTGCTGGTGGCCTTCTTCGGCGATCTCGACGAGGAGCAGGCGGCGGTGGCCGCGAAGATGCGCCAGCGCAGTGGGGGCGCGGTCGCCTTCCTGCTGGACGCGGACAGCTGGGTGCGTGAACCGAACGGCGTGCCCGGTCCGATGAACAGGCAGGAGGAGCGGCTGCGGATGCTGCGCGAGGCGGGCTGGACGGCCCTGAGCGTGCCGCGGGGCGCTTCGCTGAGCGAGCTGTGGCGCCAGGCGGACCGTGAGCGGACGGGCGTGATGACGGCGAGCGGGACGAGCGGCTGGGAGGGCAGGTCATGAGCGGGCGGGCTCGACTGACGCTGTGCTCGGCCGCGGCGACGCTGATGGCCTCGTGCGCCCTGCTGCCGCTCGTCACCCCGGCGACATGGCTCCTCCAGGCGGCGTTCCTGCTGGCGATCCAGTCCGGGGTGGGCGCGGCGACCCGGCGGGTGCCGCTGGCCCGGCCGCTGACCGTGGCGGCCCAGACCCTGGTCACGCTGGTGCTGCTGACCCTGCTCTTCGCCCGGGAGCAGGCCCTCGCCGGTCTGGTTCCCGGCCCGGAGGCCTTCCGGCACTTCGGTGATCTGCTCCAGACCGGCGCCGACGACGTGGGGCGCTACGCGATACCGGCCCCGCTGTCCGACGGCATCCGGCTGATGGTGATCGGCAGCGTGCTGGTGATCGCCCTGGCCGTGGACACCCTCGCGGTGACCTACCGCAACGCGGCCCCGGCCGGCTTGCCGCTGCTGGCGCTGTACTCGGTCGCCGCGGGCCTGTCCACCGGGGCGACCGACTGGCTGTGGTTCCTGGTCGCCGCGGCCGGCTATCTGATGCTGCTGCTCGCCGAAGGCCGGGAACGGCTCTCGCAGTGGGGCCGGGTCTTCGGCGGGGGGTCGCGCGCCCCGGGCGGGCCACCCGGCCCGGTGGCCCCCATGCGCACCGGCCGGCGCATCGGCATGGCCGCGCTGGGCGTCGCCCTCGTGGTGCCGCTGCTGCCGCTGCCCGCGATACAGGGCGGCCTGCTGGACGGGACGGGTACCGGCGTGGGCGCGGGCAACGGCAGCGGGGGCACGATCTCCGCGGTCAACCCGCTGGTCTCGCTGCGCGACAGCCTGAACGTGGACGAGGACCGCACGGTCCTGACCCTGCGTACCAACACCACCAACATCTCGGACATGTATCTGCGGATCGTGTCGCTCGACGACTTCGACGGCACGACGTGGAAGCCGGCCAAGCGTCACATCATCGCCGTACCTGACGAGCTCCCCTCGCCCACCGGTCTGGGCCCGGGCATCAAGCGCACGGAGATCACGACCCGGGTCGCGGCCGCCGCCGGGTACGCGCAGGACTGGCTGCCGATGCCCTACCCGCCCAGTGACGTGCAGATCAAGGGCAACTGGCGGTACGAGCCGGTCGGCATGACGCTGGTCGGCGACCACGGCCAGAACACCAGCGGCAAGACCTACCAGGTGAAGAGCCTCGATGTGCAGCCGACGTCGGAGCAGCTGGCCTCGGCATCCGAGGCGCCGAGCTCCGTGAAGAGCACCTACACCAAGGTCCCGGACTCTCTCCCGCCGGTCGTGGCGCAGCGGGCCCGGGAGATCACCAAGGGCGCCACGAGCGACTACCAGAAGGCGGTCGAGCTCCAGGACTACTTCGCGGTGACGGGCGGCTTCGAGTACGACACCGAGGTCGAGGTCGGCAGCGGCTCCAACGCGATCGCCCGTTTCCTGCGGGACAAGCACGGCTTCTGCGTCCACTTCTCGTTCGCGATGGCCGCGATGGCCCGCACGCTGGGCATACCGGCACGGGTCGCGGTGGGCTTCGCGCCGGGTACGCCGCAGGCGGACGGTTCGGTGGCGGTCGGGCTGAAGGACGCGCACGCCTGGCCGGAGCTGTACTTCGAGGGCGTCGGCTGGACCCGTTTCGAGCCGACCCCGACGCGGGGCTCGACGCCCACGTACACGCTGCCGGACACCTCGGGCGAGGCCGTCCCCGACCTGCCGCAGGCCTCCCGCTCGGCGGACGCGGCGCCTTCCGCCCAGCCCTCGGCGAGCACCAGCTGCTCGGCCCAGGACAAGAAACTCGAGGGCTGCGCCCAAGCGCTGCCCCTGGACCAGGCGCAGCAGGACGGCGGCGGTCCCCGCTGGTACGCGATCGCGGGATGGACACTGCTGGGAGCGGCGGCACTCGCCGTACCGCTGCTGCCGATGCTGTGGCGGCTGAGACGGCGTTCGGTGCGGCTGGCGTCCGCCCAGCACTCCTCGTCCCCGCCGGCCGGGGCGCCCCCGGGCCGGAGCAAGGACGGCGCCGACGGTCGGCAGCCTGCCGACGCCGGTCCGGGAGTGCTCCTGGACGTGCCGCCGCCGGAGGCCGGTGAGGCCGCCGCCGGACATGTGCTGGCGGTGTGGCGCGAGCTGACCGACACGGCCTGGGACTACGGCATCGAGCCGAACGAGGCGCTGACCCCGCGGGCGGCTGCCGCGCGGATCGTCCGGATCGCGGAGCTGGACGGGACAGTCGGCCGGTCGGTGCACCGGGTCGCGGGCGCCGTGGAGCAGGTGCTGTTCGCCCCGGAACCGAGGGCCGAGGCGGGGCTGGCCGATGACGTCCGCAAGGTGCGGGCGGCGCTGCGGGAGCGGGTCGGCTGGACCACACGCGTGCGTGCCGTCGTGGCGCCGCGTTCGGCGATCCGCGCGATCTGGGGCCTGTCCGACCGCTGGACGGCGCTCAAGGCGTCCGGGAGGGCCCGTCTGACGACGCTCGCGCGCCGCCCGTCCGGCCACCAGCAGAGCGGCTGAGACCAGAGCCGAGCCGGCCCGTGCGGGGCCCCGTGGCAGGGCCCGAGCAGGCCCTGCCACGGGCGAACCCCGCACGGGCCGAGCACGGGCCGCGTAGGAGCCGCACCGTCCGCGCAAGTCCCAGCAGGGCCACGCACCGGCCGCGCAAGTCCCAGCACGGGCCACGCACCGGCCGAGCAGGAGCAGGTCCGGGCACGGCCGCGCGTCGGCCGGTGCGCGCTCGCACGGGCAGCGCACGTCCGGGAACCGATCACACGCCGACCGCGCAGGTCCGGGCACGAATCACACACCGGCCGAGCAGATCCGGGCCGACCGAGCAGATCCCGGCACCAGCCACACACCCCCACGCAAGCCGCACCAACCGCGCGGGTTCGGGCACGGATCACACACCGGCCGAGCAGGCCTGGCGTGAGCCACGCGTCGGCCGCGCAGGTTCGGGCACGGTCGGGCACGGATCGCGCACCGGCCGGTGTGGGTCCTCACCGGCCGGTGGACGAGGGCGGGGCGGGGCCGACGTCGAGGGGCGGCCACCCGGCTGGGTGGC
>NZ_JBHWUU010000060.1:0-64197 GCF_042737375.1 Streptomyces sp. NPDC060000 | reverse complement strand
GGTCCGGCCCGCGGGCGGCGGACCAACCTGCACCGGCGCTTCGCCGGCCTGGCCGGCCTGCCGTGACGCCGGGCCGGCCAGGCCGTCTGCGCCCGGATCGGCGCCGTCCGCCGCCCCGCCGGGCTCGCTCGGCCCGTCGGCCGGGATGCGGCCCGTCGAACCGTGGCGTCCCGGGGGGCCGACGGTCCCCCGGGCCGGCTCGAGTTGCCCCGGTCCGCTCAAGTCCCCACGCGTGCCGCGGTGTTGACGTACCCCCGGCCCATGACTCACTGTGCGTACACCAGATACGCCCGGTGAACCGACGGCGCCGCCTTGTGGAGGTGTGCCCTGCCGCCCCTCCTCCGCTACCCGACCGTGGACGAACTCGCGGCCCGCGCGGCCGCGCTCGCCGCCCGTGGTTCCGGGGACGTCCGGCTGCGCCGCGTCGGGGTCTCGCGCGCGGGCTCGCCCCTGTGGCTGCTGTCCGTCGGCCGGGGCGCCCGCCAGGCCCTCGTCGTCGCCGGGCCGCACGCCAACGAGCCCGTCGGCGGCGCCACCGTCCTGCGGCTGGCCGAACGCGTCCTCGCCGACCCGCGGCTCACCGCCGGCGCCGACGCCACCTGGAACCTGCTGCTCTGCCTCGACCCCGACGGTCTGCGCCGCAACGAGGGCTGGCTGGCCGGCCCCTACAGCCTCGGCCGCTACTTCCGGAACTTCTTCCGGCCGGGCTTCCTGGAACAGCCCGAGTGGCTCCCCGACGGCGCGGCCGCCGCCGCGCTGCCCGAAACCCGTGCGCTGCTCGGTCTCCAGGACGAACTGAAACCCTTCTTCCAGTGCTCGCTGCACGGTGTCGACGTCGGCGGCGCCTTCGTGGAACTCACCCGCGACCTGCCCGGACTCTCCCGGCGGGTCGCCCATGCCGCCGCCCGCCTGGGCATCCCGCGTGAACTCGGGCCCTACGACACCCTGTACTGGCCCCGCCTGGGCCCCGCCGTCTACCGGATCCCGCCACCGCGCCCACGGGATCTGGCCGCCGCCATCACCGAGGCCGCCGTCGAGTCGACCTGGTACCACCCGCACCGGTACGGCACGGTCACCGCGGTCGTCGAGGCGCCCATGTGGGGTGTCGCCGCCATGGAGGACGGCTCCCCGCCCACCGACCGGGACGCGGTACTGCGTGCCGTGAGCGCCGCCCTGCGCCATGACGCACAGTTGCTGGAACGTATCCTCACGCGCGTGCGGCCGCACCTCGCCGGTGCCCCGGACGCGGCCCGTCTGCTCGCCCCGGTCGACGACTACCTCCTCGTCTGCCCCGGCCTCGCGGACGCCTGGGATCCCGCCACCGCCGACCCCGCGCGGCCGCTCCCACCGCTCAACACCGCCCATCTGACCGCCCTGCGCATCGCGGGCCGCCGGATCGCCGTCCGGACGGCGGGCCTGCTGCACCAGCTCGTCACCGGCACCGGGCGCGATCCGGCCGGCGCACTGCCGGAGCTGGACTGGCTCATCGACGGGTGGTGCGCCGCGTACGAGGAGGAGTGCGGCGCACGCTGGATTCCCGTCGCCCGCCAGGCGGAGTACCAGGCGCGGGTCGTGCTCGCCGCGTTCGAGCTGGCGGGCCGCGGCGCCGCCGGATCCGCCCCTGCCCGTTCGGGTGAGTCGGACTGGGGTACACAGCCGGCCGTGCCGATGCATCGGGAATGACGTACTTCCTCACCTGTCTCCGGTCGGCGAAAGCCGTACGGCGCGCGCTCCCGGCCGCGGCCGCCCTTCTCCTCGTCGTCGGCGCCGCCCCGGCCCTGGCGGTCTCCCGCGACGGCCTGCCCGGCGACTGGCTCCAGCTCACCGTCACCCGCGGCGACTCCCGCTCCAGCGACACCCGGGGCACCCTGCTGCTGTGCGACCCGCCCCAGGGCCACTCCCGCGCCGCGGAGGCCTGCGACGTCCTGGCGCGGGCCGACGGGAACGTCGACGCCCTCACCGGGGACGGCAGCCGCGTCTGCGCGCTCGTGTACGCGCCGGTGACCGTCCGCGCGCAGGGGCGGTGGAACGGGCGCCCGGTCGACTACCAGCACACGTTCAGCAACGACTGCGAGAGGGAGGCGCTGACGGGGGCCGTGTTCGCCCTGGACGACCAGGAGGTGCCCGAGGTCTGAACCGGACGGGGTGGCCACGGGCACCCGCGCGTACCCGTGGCCACCCCGTTCCGACCGCCCGGCCCGGCCGTACCCACTGTCGTCGCGCGCGTCACGCCGCCCGTTCGCGGGCGTGCAGCGCCGCCGCGACGACCGTGCGGGACTGGTGCTCGACCTGGTGCTCCAGGGGCACCCAGCGGGCCCGGAAGCGGTAGGCGAAGGCGTCGCTCCAGGTCTCGACCAGCTGACCCAGACGCGGGGCGGCGTGGTCGTCGCTCTCCTGGAGGACCCGCCACAGCATCGCGGCCGCCCGCAGGGGCAGCCGGCGCGCGAAGGCGTCCACGCTGCCGACGTACGCCATCGTCGTGTCGGCGGGCGGCGTGTCCGTCCAGTCCGCGGCCAGCCCCGGCACCAGCTCCAGCGCCCACTTCGCCGCCCGCAGCAGGGGCCCGTCGACGCCCTCCAGACGCGGCAGTGCCTCGACGAGCACCCGCTCCACCTCCGTGGTGTCCCGCAGCAGCCGCCGCGCCAGCCGCCGTATCGCCGCTGCCGGGTCGGGATGCTGGGCGGGGTCGTCCACCATGTCGCTCGCCCACATCGGCACCTCCACCACCGCGGTCAGACCGCCATAGCGATGCGCGTGGTACCAGGTGCTGTGCCGCGCGTCGTCCGGCATGCTCGGGTACGCCGCCTCCGCCCCGGCGGCCGGCATGACGTGCACGCCGGGCCCCGACGCGGGCCAGCCCGCCGCGTCGGAGGCGCCCGTCTCCACCGGGATGTGCAACTGGGCCGCGGACTTGGCGAACGGCTCGGCGAGACCCGGGATGTCCTTGGTCAGCTGCACCCAGCTGCCGCCCAGATCGGTGCCGTGCAGGGTCACCTGGAGGTAGGGCCGCAGCTCGTCGATGACCCGGGTCAGCGCGCGCGTCTCGGGCGGCAGCCGGTCCGGCGGCAGCACGGCGGGCGACCACTCCGGCTGCTCGGGGCCGGCGGGCCGGAAGAAGCCGAGGTGGTACTCGAGCAGGCTGCGCGGTGCCGGGGTCACATGCAGGCTCGCCCCGTCGGGGTCCGCGCACAGCAGGAAGTGCCAGGACGTCCCGTCCCGCAACTCCCGCTCCTGGACCACCCGTTCGGCCAGCGCCAGCAGTGTCGAGCCCCCGGTCGGCTCGTTGGCGTGGGCGCCCGCGACGACGAGCACGGCCCGCCGGGCGTGCCCCACGGAGAGCAGGTGCAGGGGCCGGCCCGCGCGGGAGACCCCCACCTGCCGCAGGGCGCACATGCCGGGTTGGTGCGCGGTCAACGCCCGGGCAGAAGAGATCAGTTCGGTCACCGTGGGGTAGCGCAGCTCCGGCAGGAGACTCACCCCCGTATTCGTCCGCCCGGCCTTCGCATCCGCAGTACCCCATGGTCTCCGGCAACTGTCAAGAACGCCTGCGGGGAGGCGCCAGGGGGCGCTCGGATGCGTGCGCCGGCGGAGGGTACGGCCGTTCCGCCCTCACTCCTCGGTCTCGCTCCTCGGTCTGGGCGACGGTGTCACCACCCGGCAGGGGCGCCGGTTCGTACACGCGTCCGATGGTCGCCTGTCGGCCGACTCTCACCTGCCGACGCCGACCCTCACCTGCCGACGCCGAAGATCACCTCCGGGGCCTCACTCCGCCCGCTCCAGCAGCGCCACCGGCAGCCGCTCGAACAGCTCCGCCACGCGCACGTGCCCCGTGAACTCCCGCTCGGGAGCCAGCACGTCGGCCCACCTCCCCGGCGGCAGCGCCAGCCGGGTCCCGCGCCAGCCGCCCGCCTCCGCCAGCCGCAGCGGCAGCCGCGTCACGGCCGTGAGGACCCGGCCGGAGCGCGCGAACGCCAGACAGTGGTCCGCGGCCGCTCCCTCCGCGGACAGCGGCTCGTACCCCGCCGGGTCCCCGAACACCTCCGGACGGCGCCGGCGCAGCCGCAGCGCGGCAGCGGTCACCGTGTCCTTGTCGCCGGGAGCCTCCGGCGGGAACCGCACCGGGCGCCGGTTGTCCGGGTCGACCAGCGCCCGGTACTCGCTCTCCGTGCCCTGGTAGAGGTCCGGCACCCCCGGCATCGTCAGATGCACCAGCGCCGTGCCGAGCACGTTCGCGCGGATGTACGGCTCCAGCGTGCCGCGCAGCGCGGCCACCCGCTCACCCGGCACCCCGCACGGCCCCGCCGCCACGAACGCGGCCACCGCCTCCTCGTACGGCGGCTCCTGCTCGGTCCAGCTGGTGTACAGCCCCGCCTCGCGCGCGTGCTTGAGCACCGCCTCCTGGACGCGCTCCGGGGCCGCCGGGCCGAGTCCGAAGACCGTCTGCCAGGCCGCCCACGCCAGCTGCCCGTCCGGCACGCCCTCCTCCGCGCGCGTGACCTCTTCCAGGACGTCCGCCCAGCGCCCCGGGCATTCGGTGAGCACGGCGAGCGCGGCGCGCACGTCGGCGCTGCGCTTGGTGTCGTGCGTCGACACGACGGTCCCGGTGGCCGGCCAGTCGCGCTGCACGCGCGCGCAGTAGGCGTGGAAGCCGGCCGGGGACACGCCAGGGGCGCCCGGGTCGCCGCCCACCTCGTTCGCCGCCAGCAGCGGCACATACCGGTAGAACGCCGTGTCCTCGAGCGACTTGGCGCGCAGCGCGGACGCCGTCTGCGCGAACCGCGCCCGGAACTCCGCCCCCGCCGCGCCCTCCCCGCCGAGCACCAGAGCCCGCACCACGTCCACCGCGCCCGCCTCCTCCGGCACGACGAACGCCTCCCGGGCCTGCGCCGCCGCCTCCTCGGTGACGACGTCGGCCGGGTCGCCCGAGGTGTAGGGCCGGTACACCTCCAGGCGTACGAGCAGCTCCTGCAGCGCCGTCCGCAGGGCCCAGGGCGCCCGGTCGCGCAGCGCGAGGTCGTCCGACCCGGCGCACACCCGTGACGCCACCCGCGTCAGCCGGTTCATCTCGGCCGCCAGTTCGTGCGTGAGCACGCCGTACGCCGCCCGCCGCGCGGTCGCCGCCCAGTCGCCGCCCCGGTCCGTCTGCGGGGCCGCGAAGCGCCGGTAGCGGGTCAGCAGCTCGCCGGCCCCCGCGGGATCGGTGAAGAGGCCGTCGACGTGGCGCAGGGCGTCGTAGCCGGTGGTACCGGCCACGGGCCAGGAGTCCGGCAGCCGCTCCCCGTCGGCGAGGATCTTCTCGACGACCGTCCAGCGGCCGCCGCTCGCCGCGTGCAGCCGCTCCAGGTAGGCGTCGGGGTCGGCGAGGCCGTCGGGGTGGTCCACGCGCAGGCCGTCGACGACGCCCTCGTGCAGCAGGCGCAGGATGGTGCCGTGGGTCGCCTCGAACACCTCCGGGTCCTCCACCCGCACCCCGATGAGCTCGGAGATGCTGAAGAAGCGCCGGTAGTTCAGCTCGGTACGGGCCAGCCGCCACCACACCGGCCGGTACCACTGGGCGTCCAGCAACCGCGGCAGCGGCAGCTTCTCGGTGCCCTCGCGCAGCGGGAGGACGTGGTCGTAGTAGCGCAGGACCTCGCCGTCCACCCGGAGGTGCTCCAACTCGGTCCCGACGGGTCCGCCGAGCACCGGGAGCAGTACCTGCCCGCCCGGTGTCTCCCAGTCGATGTCGAACCAGCGCGCGTAAGGCGACCTCGGGCCCTCCCGCAGCACCTCCCACAGGGCGCGGTTGTGGCGCGGGGCCATCGCCATGTGGTTCGGCACGATGTCCACGACCAGCCCGAGCCCGTGCTCCCGCGCGGTGCGCGACAGTGCCCGCAGCCCCTCCTCCCCGCCCAGCTCCGCACGCACGCGCGTGGGGTCCACGACGTCGTAGCCGTGCGGGGAGCCCGGCACGGACTCCAGGACGGGGGAGAGGTGCAGATGCGAGACACCGAGCGAGGCCAGGTACGGCACGGCAGCCGTCGCGGCCCCGAACGGGAACTCGGGCTGGAGCTGCAACCGGTAGGTCGCCGTCGGCGGCACGGGAACGGAGGCGTCACGTCGCTCAGGGGTCATGACAACCTACGTACCCGTCCCGCCGACTTTCGTGTCATACGCCCCTCCGGGCGGGTCGCGTCAGCGCGCCTCACCGGTCGCTCAGGTCGGCCGCTGCAGCACCCTCATGCTCCGGTCGACCAGTGTGAGCCGGTCCCCGGCCTGCACCCTCGTGTCCGTGTCCGACGTCACCGCCTCCGGGTCCGCGGTGTCCACGACCACCTGCCACTGCCGTCCGAGGTCGACCGGCACCACGAACTCCAGGGGCTTGGCCGAGGCGTTGAACATCAGCAGGAAGGAGTCGTCGGTGATCCGTTCGCCGCGCGCGCCCGGCTCGGAGATCGCGTTGCCGTTGAGGAACACCGACAGCGCGGACGCCTGCGCCCGGTCCCAGTCCCGCGGCGCCATCGGCGCCCCCTCGGGCGTGAACCAGGCGATGTCCGACAGCTCGTCGTGCGTGCCCTCCACCGGCCGGCCGTGGAAGAAGCGGCGCCGCCGGAAGACGGGATGCTCCTTGCGCAGCCACACCAACGCGCGCGTGAAGTCCAGCAGCTCGCTTCCGTCCTCGGGCCACTGGACCCAGGCCAGCTCGCTGTCCTGGCAGTAGGCGTTGTTGTTGCCCTGCTGGGTCCGCCCGAACTCGTCCCCGTGGCTGAGCATGGGCACGCCCTGGGACAGCATCAGCGTGGCGAGGAAGTTCCGCATCTGCCGGGCCCGCAGCTCCAGGACCGCGGGATCCTCGGTCGCGCCCTCCGCGCCGCAGTTCCAGGACCGGTTGTGGCTCTCGCCGTCCCGGTTGTCCTCCCCGTTGGCATCGTTGTGCTTGTCGTTGTACGACACCAGGTCGTGCAGGGTGAAGCCGTCGTGGCAGGTCACGAAGTTGATGGAGGCCAGCGGGCGCCGGCCGTCGTCCTGGTAGAGATCGGAGGAGCCGGTCAGCCGGGAGGCGAACTCGCCGACCGCGCGCGCCTCGCCCCGCCACACGTCCCGCACGGTGTCGCGGTACTTGCCGTTCCACTCGGTCCACAGGGGAGGGAAGTTCCCCACCTGGTAGCCGCCCTCGCCCACGTCCCACGGCTCCGCGATCAGCTTCACCTGGGAGACCACCGGGTCCTGCTGGACCAGGTCGAAGAACGACGACAGCCGGTCCACCTCGTGGAACTGACGGGCCAGGGTCGCCGCGAGGTCGAAACGGAACCCGTCGACGTGCATCTCCAGCACCCAGTACCGCAACGAGTCCATGATCATCTGCAGGACGTGCGGGGACCGCATGAGCAGCGAGTTCCCGGTGCCCGTGGTGTCCATGTAATAGCGGGGGTCGTCCGTCAGCCGGTAGTACGACTGGTTGTCGATGCCCCGGAAGGACAGCGTCGGACCCAGGTGATTACCCTCGGCGGTGTGGTTGTAGACCACGTCGAGGATGACCTCGATGCCCGCCTCGTGCAGCGCCCGCACCGCCGACTTGAACTCCAGGACCTGCTGACCGCGGTCGCCCCAGGAGGCGTACGCGTTGTGCGGGGCGAAGAAACCGATCGTGTTGTAGCCCCAGTAGTTGTTCAGGCCCATGTCGACCAGCCGGTGGTCGTTGACGAACTGGTGCACCGGCATCAGCTCCAGGGCCGTCACCCCGAGCTCCGTCAGATGCTCGATGATCGACGGGTGGGCCAGCGCCGCGTAGGTGCCGCGCAGCTCCTCCGGCAGCCCCGGGTGGCGCATCGTCAGGCCCTTCACATGGGCCTCGTAGATCACCGTGTGGTGGTACTCGGTACGCGGCCTGCGGTCGTCGCCCCAGTCGAAATAGGGGTTGACCACGACCGAGGTCATCGTGTGGGGCGCCGAATCGAGGTCGTTGCGCCGTTCGGGGGCGTCGAAGTGGTAGCCGTACACCTCCTCGCCCCACCGGACCGAACCGCTGATCGCCTTCGCGTACGGGTCGAGCAGCAGCTTCGCCGAGTTGCAGCGCTGCCCGCGCGCGGGTTCGTAGGGACCGTGCATCCGGAATCCGTAACGCTGTCCGGGCATGACGCCCGGCAGATACGCATGCCGGACGAACGCGTCGCTCTCGCGCAGTTCCACCGCCGTCTCCGAGCCGTCGTCGTGCAGCAGACACAGCTCTACTCGGTCCGCGGCCTCCGTGAAGACCGCGAAGTTGGTGCCGGCGCCGTCGTACGTGGCACCGAGGGGATACGCCTCTCCAGGCCAGACCTGCATGGACTCGACTCTTTCAGGTGTCTCGCCCCTGCGGGGGCGCCTTGAGTCCGAGTCTCCAGGAAAGTGAGGGAACCACCTGTGACTTACGCCCCTCTTACCCGACGACCAGTGCACGGGACGACAGGCGACACACGCCCCGTGCCGAACCAGTGGGGCAGAAACGTACTCCCGGGCAATAGGGGGAGTAGGGGGAATTTGTGCGCACGACAGTGCGCCGCCACCTGGGCAAGGTGGTGGCGGGTACGGCCATCGCGGTGGCCGCGACGGCCGTGATGGTGGGGATCACCCTGCCGGGCACGGCGGGGGCGGACGACACGGGAGGCGGCAGGAGCGGGCAGGCCACCGGACAGGTGGCCGGACAGGTGACCGGACAGCAGCAGGGGGACCCGGCGGCGGTACGGCCCGGTGTCGTCGAGGAGGCGCCCGCCGAGGGCACGAAGGGCAAGGGCCGCGACCCGCTCACCGACGACGAGATCACCCGCGTCGAGAAGATCGCGCTCGACCGGCAGCAGTTCAACGCGAGCGAGGACGTGGACGGCGACCGCGGCCCGCAGCGCCTCGGCGTGGACCTCGCCGAGCCCGCGGCCGACGAGGTGGACGACCCCGACGCGCCCCGGCGCGCGGTGGTGTCGTTCTACGACTACAAGGACGACTCGCTCCTCACCAGGACCGTCAACCTCGACACCGGCAAGGTCGAGGACACCGGCACCCAGCACGGCGTCCAGCCGCCGCTCAGCGCCGCCGAGCAGAGCGAGGCCGCGAGCCTGCTCATCGCCGACCCGCTCGGCGCGGGCCTGAAGGCCGACTTCAAGGACGCCACCGGCAAGGAGCTCAGCTCCCCGGACCAGCTGCAGATCGCCGCCATGGTCTACCGGGCGGTGCCGGGCGCCGAGCCCGCCGTCCTCGACCAGTGCGGGCAACACCGCTGCGTACGGCTGCTGCCGAAGGTCAAGAACGGCCCGTGGATCGACGCCCGGTCCCTGGTGATCGACCTCAGCACCCGCAAGGTCGCCCGGCTCACCGGCTGAATCCGTAGCAGGCCCACCCCCACGTCCGTTTTCCGACTTGCTTCCCGGAGCGGGAGGCAAAGGGAGTCATGTCCTCATGCGTGTTCCGAATCTGATCGGCGGCCTCCGGCCGCGGGGCATCAGCCGTGCCCGCAAGGGGGCGGCCGCCGGGCTCTGTGTGGCCGCGCTGGCCGCCGGCGCGACCGCCGGGGCCGGCCCGGCCGCCGCCCAGCCGAAGGCGGCCCCCGCGGCCGCCGCCGACTGCAGCGCCGCCTACCGCATCGAACAGAAGCTCTCCACCGGTACCACCTGGCGCATGTGCTGGCGCTTCGAGGCCAAGTCCGGCCTGGTCCTGGAGAAGATCTCCTACCAGCCTCCCGGCGAGGCCAAGCCGATCAGGGTCCTCAACAGCGCCAAGATCGCGCAGATCCACGTGCCGTACGACGACGGCAAGAACGAGTACAACGACATCACCGACTACAACTTCGGCTCGGGGCTGGTCAACATGGCCCCCGCCGAGTGCCCCGGCGGCACCATCCGGACGGTGAAGGTGCCCGAGTCCTTCTCCGACAACCCGAACGTCAAGGGTCTGTGCACCACGACCCGCACGCGTGGTCACGCCTACCGGATGCAGGCCGACACGGGCAACAAGGTCTTCCAGACTCAGGGCAAGGACCTGCTGATCTACACCGTCAACAAGGTCGGCTGGTACGAGTACATCACCGAGTGGCGCTTCTCCGACGACGGCGCCATCAACATGAACGTCGGTGCCACCGGGAGTCTGTCGCCCTTCGACTACGACGCCGGTGACGGCCGCGGCTGGCCGATAGGCAAGGGCGCCAAGTCCTACGCCACCAGCCACAGCCACAACGTCTTCTGGCGGCTCGACTTCGGCCTCGACGGTTCCTCGGCCACCAAGGTGGAGCAGTACGACTCGGTGGTCAGCCCGCCCGCGGGCGGACAGCAGGGCCCGACGAGCAAGACCACCCGCACGCCCGTCACCAAGGAACTCGCGGGCGACGCCAAGAACATGCGCTGGTGGCGCATGGTCAGCGCGACCGGCAAGAACAAGGACGGCCACGCCCGCTCCTACGAGCTCGTCCCCGGCGCCACCACCAAGTACTCGGGGCGCCACTTCACCCAGCACGACGTCTACTTCACCCAGTACAACCGGTGCGAGCAGTACGCCAGCAACAACGTCCGCGACTGCGGCAGCCCCCTGCACGGCACCTCCGTCGACAAATGGGTGAACGGACAGACCCTCACCCACCCCGTGACCTGGGTGAACGTGGGCTTCCACCACATCGCCCGGGACGAGGACCAGCAGCCCATGCCGGTCCACTGGCAGGGCTTCTCGCTGGTCCCCAGGGACGTCACCGCTATGAATCCGCTCACTCCGTCCGCGCTCGCCGGACAGAACGGTCAGACGATCAACGGTAGTTGAGAAACGACCTGTCCATCCGGCTGCACCGCCGACCGCTCCCGGAGTACCCTTCCTTGATCGTTGGGACGGGGAGTGCTCGGGGGAGCGGAAGGCGGTGCGCGGGTGGGCTCGGGAGGGCTGGAGCTGCCCCCTGGTGACGAGGGTCACGAGGGGGGCTCCGCAGACGTCCCGCCCGGCACGGTGTCCCTGGCCCGGCCGATGGAGACGAACGCCATCGGACCGGAACTGGACTGGGACGCCGAGGCCTGGCGCGAGGTACGCACCCGCGCCCAGCGGGCCGGCCGGGCCTACATCTGGCTGAACCTCGTCGAACAGCGACTGCGCGCCGTCGTGGCCGCCGTGCTGCGGCCCATCTACGAACCCGTCCACGGCGACGAGTGGGTGGTCGCCGCGGCCGGACCCGCCGGACAGGAGTGGGTGCAGCGCGCGGTCGCCGTACGCGAAGTCAGCCGCCGCAAGGGCTACTTGCTCGACCCGGCCGACGACAACGTCATCTCCTTCCTCACGCTGCCGCAGCTGCGCGAGCTGATGGTGCAGCACTGGCCGTGCTTCGAGCCGTACTTCGACGACCGCCGGGACGTCGAACTCGCCCTGGACGAGCTGGAGGTGACCCGCAACGTCGTCTCCCGCAACCGGGCGCTGTCCGAGGCCGTCCTGAACCAGGCCGAACGGGCCTCCGCGCGCCTGCTGGAGATGCTCGGCACGAGTGGCGACGTGCCCTCGGCGCGCCGGCTGCCCGTCGACGCCGTCGAGGACCTCGTCGGTGACCGGTACGCGGACGTGGTCGCCGTCCACACCGACCGGGTGCGGCTGCTGCGCCAGTTCCCCGCCGAGGACATCTTCGACGGCGCCCGCCGGCTCGACGCCATCGGCATCGGCCTGAACCTGCTCGTGCAGAACTTCTCCGGCCGCCGCCTGGTGCGCCTCGCCGAGGCCGGCGCCCGCGTCCGGCTGCTGTTCCTCAACCCCGCCTCCAGCGCGGTCAAGCGCCGCGAGCGCGAACTCGGCATGAAACGCGGCGAGCTGAGCCGGGCCGTGGAGATGAACATCCTGCACATGCGCCGGGTCCGCGCCCGGCTGCGCGACCCGGGAGCCTTCCAGATCCAGGTGTACGACGAGACGCCCCGCTTCACCGCCTACCTCGTCGACGGCGACGGCACCGACGGCATCGCGGTGATCCAGTCCTATCTGCGTCGTATGCGCGGGATGGAGGCGCCGGTGCTGGTACTGCGCAACGGCAACCGGGTGGTCAAGCCGGGCGAGGTGGACGACGGCGGACTTTTCTCCGCATACCGCGAGGAGTTCGAGCTGGCCTGGGTGGACTCGCGGCCGGTGTCCTGAATCGTCCGCTTCCGTCCGAGGGGAAGCGGAACGCGGTCCTCTGATTGTCAGTGGCGCATGCGAGGGTGGAGACCACTGGGGGAAGCACCACCAAGAAGGGGGGCCACCATGGCCTGGTACCGGGAGCTGCTTGTCGGCTTCGACCTGGAGACGACCGGGACGGACCCGCGCGAGGCGCGCATCGTCACGGCAGCCGTGATCGAGGTCAGGGACGGGCAGGTCCTGGGACACCGCGAGTGGCTGGCGGACCCGGGCGTGGAGATCCCGCCGGAAGCGGTGGCGGTGCACGGGATCAGCAACGAGCGGGCCGCGGGCGAGGGCGCCCCCGCCGACCGGGTCGCGGACGCGATAGCCGACGTCCTCGTGGGCTACTGGCGCACCGGCGTCCCGGTCGCCGCCTACAACGCGGCCTTCGACCTGACCCTCCTCTCCGCCGAACTGCGACGCCACGGCCTGCCCTCCCTGAGCGACCGCCTGGGTGGCCTGGACCCGGCGCCGGTCGTCGACCCGTACACCATCGACCGCTCGGTGGACCGCTACCGGCGCGGCAAGCGCAACCTCGAGGCGGTCTGCGGCGAGTACGGCGTCCTGCTCGACTCCGCGCACGACGCCTCCGCCGACGCCCTCGCGGCGGCCCGTCTCGCCTGTGCGATAGCCGTCCGCCACCCCAAGGTCGCGGCCCTCGGCCCGGCGGAGCTGCACCGCCGTCAGATCGAGTGGTACGCCGAGTGGGCGGCGGACTTCCAGAGCTTCCTGCGCCGCAAGGGCGACACGGACGCGGTGGTGGACGGCGCCTGGCCGATGCGGGCGCCGGCGGAGAAGACCGTCTGAGGCTTTCGCCTGCGAGCGCGCCGGGGCGGGTGGGCGGCCGGCCCGCTCCGTGCCCGCGGCCGACCTCGTCGGCCTCCCGGCCGCCGTCACCGTCGGCCGACCACCGCTCCCGCGTCCCCGACCGCCATCACCCGCCGTACGACCGCCCGCGCCGGTCGGTGGACGAGGTGGACTCGGTGGACCCGCCGGTGTCCTTCCCGAGCCGGGCGGCGGCCCGCCACGCACGCAACAGCTGGGTCAGAACGGATACCACCGCACCGCCTCGTCCCCGTCCCGCAGCGAGGCCACCCGGCGCCGGAACTCCGTGAGGGCCTTGGGGCTGGTGGGCGCGTGCTGGGCTACCCAGGCACAGCTCGCCGTCTCGCGGGCGCCCCGCAGGACCGTGCAGCCCGCCCACTCCCGCACGTCCCAGCCGTAGGTCTCCGTGAAGGAGCCGTACGCCTCGGCGGGCAGCCCGTACCGGTCGCGGGACAGCGCCATCACCACCAGGTCGTGCTCGCGCAGATCGGCGGAGACGGTCTCCAGGTCGACCAGGACCGGTCCTTCGGGGCCGATGTGCACATTGCGGGGCAGCGCGTCGCCGTGGATCGGGCCGGGCGGCAACTCCGGGGTGAGCGCGGCGGCGGCCGTGGCGAAGCCGTCGCGGCGCTCGCGCAGATACGCCGCGTCCGCCGGGTCGACGGCGTCGCCCGCGAGCCGCAGCCAGCGTTCGACTCCCGACAGCAGATCACGCGCGGGCAGGCCGAAGGAGGGGGTGGGCAAGGCGTGCACGAGGCGCAGCAGTTCGGCCAGATCCCGTGGCCCGGCGGGCCGCACCGGGTCGGGCAGCCGGTGCCACAGGGTCACCGGATGCCCGTCGACGAGCAGCGGCTTCGGCTCGGCCGCCCGCACCGCCGGGACGCCCGCCCCGGCCAGCCAGGCCGCGACGTCCAGTTCGCGCCGGGCCCGGTCGAGGAGCTCGGCGTCGCGGCCCACCTTGACCACCAGGTCCCCGGCGGCGAACACCGCGTTCTCGCCCAGAGCGAGGAGCCGTGCGTCCGCCGCCGCGCCGGGCAGCACGTCCGCCGCGGCGAGTACGTCCCGCGCCCGTGCCTCGTCCATCGTCCGCCTCCGTGTGGTTCTCCAGCCCGGTCCTGCCGGACGGCGTCGGGTTCCGGCCATCCGACGGCCAGTGTCGCATTCGCACAGATCGGGGTGTGCGCACGGTGTCTTGACGGGGTACAGCACCTTCACGACCATGGCGGGGCCCGTCGGAGCCGCGGGAAGGGGGCCGGTCCGGTGTCGTTGGCGACCGAGAAGAGACGGACCGTGCGCCGCGCGCCCGGCACGGGCCCGCCGAACGCCACCACGGCCCACGGCGCGTGGTTTCTCGTCCTGCCCGCCCTGATCCCCGTCCTCGTGCTGAGCGTCGGTCCACTGCTGTACGGGATCCTGCTGGCGTTCACCGATGCCCAGTCGGGCCGCACCGCGCCCACCCGGTGGATCGGCGCCCTCAACTTCTCCGACCTGCTGCACGACACGCTCTTCTGGGAGTCGTTCCGGATCGGCCTGGTCTGGGCGGTCGGCGTGACCGTCCCGCAGTTCCTGCTCGCCCTCGGCCTCGCCCTGCTGCTCGACCAGGATCTGCGGCTGCGCCGGCTGGCCCGCGCCCTCGCGATCATCCCCTGGGCGATGCCCGAGGTCGTGGTGGGTGTCATGTGGCGGCTCGTCTACAACCCGGACGCCGGCATCCTCAACGAGACCCTGCGCGACTTGGGCCTGGGTGACGGGCGGGACTGGCTCAGCGGGCTGGCGACGGCCCTGCCCGCGGTGATCGTCGTGGGCGTGTGGGCGGGCATGCCGCAGACGACGGTCGCCCTGCTCGCCGGCCTCCAGAACACCCCGCGGGAACTGCACGAGGCGGCCGCGGTGGACGGCGCGGGCGCCTGGCGCCGCTTCCGGACGGTCACCTGGCCCGCCCTGCGGCCCATCGCCCTGGCCATCACGGCCCTCAACTTCGTCTGGAACTTCAACTCCTTCGCCCTGGTCTATGTGCTGACCAACGGCGGACCCGGCGGCCGCACCCGGCTGCCCATGCTCTTCGCCTACGAAGAGGCCTTCCGCTACGGCCAGTTCGGGTACGCGGCGGCGATGGGCTGTGTGATGGTCGCGGTGATCTCGGTGTGTCTGGCCCTGTTCCTGGTCGGCCGGATCAGGGGAGGCGACGACGCGTGAGGACCCGTCCCGCGGCCCGCGCAGGCCAGTACGCGGCCCTGCTCGCCTACCTCGTCTTCCTCGCCTTTCCCTTCCTCTGGCTCGTTTCCGTCGCGTTCAAGCCCGCGCGCGAACTGGGCAGCCTGCACCCCACCTGGATCCCGAAGAACCCGACCCTCGCCAACTTCCGCCAGGCGTTCGACGAACAGCCCCTGCTGCACGCCGCGTTCAACTCGCTGCTCGCCGCGGTGAGCGCCGCCGTGATCGCCGTCGTCCTCGCCACGCCGATGGCGTACGTCATGGCACGGCAGCGCACCCGGCTCGCGCGGGCCGCGTCCGGGTGGGTGGTGGTCAGCCAGGCGTTCCCGTTCGTGCTGGTCATCATCCCGCTGTTCCTGGTGCTGAAGAACCTGCGGCTGATCGACTCCGTGCCGGGGCTGGTGATGGTGTACGTGGTCTGGGCGCTGCCGTTCGCGCTGTGGATGCTCGTCGGATACGTCCGGGCCGTCCCCGTGGAACTGGAGGAGGCGGCGGCGATCGACGGGGCCGGGCGGCTGCGGACGCTGGTCTCGGTGACGGCGCCGCTGCTCGCTCCGGGCATCGTCGCGACCGGGCTGTTCGCGTTCGTCACGGCGTGGAACGAGTTCTTCTTCGCGCTGGTGCTGCTGAAGACCCCGGAGAAACAGACCCTGCCGGTCGTGCTGACCCACTTCATCGGCACGGAGGGCGTCGCCGACCTCGGGCCGCTGGCCGCCGCCGCCTCCCTGGCCACCCTCCCCTCGCTGGTCGTCTTCGCCCTCATCCAGCGACGGATCACGGGTGGCATGCTCGCCGGGGCGGTGAAGAGCTGATGCGGACCAGAGCGCTGATCGTGGTCGTCCTGCTGCTCCTCGCGGGCTGCTCCGGCGGGGGCGGGGGCGACGGCGGCCCCGTCACCCTGCGCTTCCAGTCCCTGGCCTGGCAGGAGGAGTCCGTCCGGGCCGGCAAGGAACTGGTGAAGGAGTGGAACGCCACTCATCCGGACGTCAAGGTCGACTACATTCAGGGGAGTTGGTCCAGCGTCCACGACCAGCTCCTCACCTCCTTCGAGGGCGGCGAGGCCCCCGACATCATCCATGACGCCTCCGACGACCTCGCCGACTTCGCCTACGGCGGCTACCTCGCCGATCTGAGCGACCTGCTGCCAGCGCGCCTCAAGTCGGACATCCGGCGGCGCAGTTGGGAGACGACGACCTTCGGCGACGGCGTCTACGGCGTGCCGTTCCTCCAGGAGCCGCGCGTTCTCGTCGCGAACGCGACCTGGCTGAAGCGCTCCGGCGTACGCATCCCGACCCCCGAACTGCCCTGGAGCTGGGCGGAGTTCCGCAAGATCACCGAGCAGCTCAGCGGTGACGGCAGGTACGGCGTGGCCTGGCCGCTGAAGGAGCCCGTCTCCGCCACTCTCAACCTCTCCCTGTCGGCGGGCGGGCAGCTGTTCCACCGGGCGGCGGACGGCGAGGTCACCGTCCGCTTCGAGGTCGGCGACGAGGTCGTGCCGCGCACCATCCACGACCAGGCCGGTACCGACCACAGTGCCTCGCCCACGACGCTGGGCAGCGGCGGCTCGGACACCCTGCCGGGGTTCTTCGGCGGCAGATACGCGATGGTCCCGCTCGGGTTCTCCTACCGTCAGCAGATCGTGCAGCAGGCACCCAAGGGGTTCGACTGGCAGGTGCTGCCCGCCCCGGCGGGCGCCGACGGACTCGCCCAGGGCGTCAGCCCGCAGACGCTGTCGGTCGCCGAGGACAGCCGTCACAAGAAGGAGGCCGCGGCCTTCATCGACTTCCTGCTCCGGCCGGAGAACATGGTGCGCCTCGCACTCGGCGACTGGATGCTGCCGACCGGCACGCAGGCGCTGGCCGACCCCGCCCTGCACACGACGAAGGACGACTGGGCGACCGGCACCGCCCTCGCCGCGCACCTGCGCCCGGCGCCCGCCCAGTCCGTCCGGGGCTACCCCGAGTGGAAGGACAAGGTCGCGACCCCCGCGTTCCAGGAGTACTACAGCGGGGCGATCGGGCTCGGTGAACTGCGCGAGCGGCTCGAGAAGGACGGCAATCTGGTGCTGGCGCGCTACCAGCGCTGAACGGCCGGGTTCAGGGCACGGCGGGGCCGGTGACGAGTTGCCCCCGGTCGTCGTACGGCCAGACATTGGGGACACAGCCGTTCATGCCCTTGATCTGCTGCATCATCGCCGGGGCGGGTTTGCCCGGGCCGGGACAGCCGACATGGTTGTGGCCGAGGAAGTGGCCGACCTCGTGGTTGACGATCAGCGCGCGGTAGGCCGTGACGTCCTTGGCGTAGACGGGGGTGGCCAGCAGCCAGCGCTTGAGGTTGACCATGACGCTGTCGGCCACGTTGCAGTTGACCTCGCCGCCCGTCTCCAGCCCGTACTCCCCGCAGATCTTGTCCACGGTGCCGGGCGTCGCGACCCGTACGACGAAGTCGACGGAGCCGTCGGCGACCCGTCGGAACGCCGAGTGACCGTCCGCCGTCCAGCCGCGCCGGTCGGCCAGGATGATCTCCACCTGCCGGGCGACGGTCGCGGCGGACAGACCGGTGCCGTCCTCGATGTCGACCCGGTAGCGCAGTGCCGTGCCCTTGCCCACCTTGGCGCTCGAGCCGGCCGCGGTGGTGAAGGTGCCGGGACCGGAGGCGGGGATGTCCGACTCGGACGTACCGCCGGACGTTCCGGCCGACGTACCGCCGGATGTTCCGGCCGACGTACCGCCGGATGTTCCGGCCGACGTACCGCCGGACGTCCCGGCCGACGGGCTGCCAGAGGTGCGCGCGGCGGAGCCGGCCGCCGGCCCGGTGGGTGCCGGGCCGGCGGGTGCGGAGCCGGACGCCCCGGATCCGCTCGGCTCGGCGGACGCGGTGGAGCCGGCTTCGGCCGTGGTCCCGCCCGAGTCGGCGGACGTCCAGCCCACGGCCGCCAGACCGGCGGCGCCCAGGAGGGCCAGCGCGGCCGTCCCACCCCACACGGAACCCCTGCGGACGCGTCGGCCGGCGGCGTGCGTGGGGCCGCTCCGACGACGACCGGTGGGGGAAGGAGTTTCTTTGTGCGCGGTCATGGTTGTTCAGATTGTGATCGCTATATGATCGGATCTGGCCCGAGCCATAACAAAATGGTAACGACCCGATCGGTTCCGTTTCATGTGATCATCCGGTAACAGAGTCCCGAACAGGCCGACCGCCTACGGATACTGAGCGCATGCCACGAGTTCTGCTGATCGAGGACGACCGAGCCGTGCGGGACGGCGTCGCCCTCGCGCTGCGCCGTCAGGGTCACGAGGTCGCCGCCGCCGGGACGGGCGAGGAGGGACTGACCCGGCTGCGGTCCTTCCGGCCCGACGTCGTGGTGCTGGACCTGATGCTGCCCGGCCTGCCCGGTCTGGACGTCTGCCGCAGGATGCGCGACCTGGACCAGACGCTGCCGATCATCATGGCGACCGCGCGGGGCGACGACGAGGACATCGTTGTCGGTCTCGAGGCGGGGGCCGACGACTACGTGGTCAAGCCCGTACCGGCGCGGGTTCTCCAGGCCCGGATCCGTGCCGTTCTGCGCCGGGCGGCCGGCGTGCCCGCCGACGGCGGCATACCGAAGATCGACACCTACGGCGACCTGGCCGTCGACCGGGCCGGACTGTCGGTCACCTGGCAGGGATCGCCGGTCCCCCTCGCCCCGTCCGAACTGCGGCTGCTGCTGACCCTGTCCGCCTCGCCCGGCCAGGTGTTCAGCCGGCAGCAACTCCTCGAGGCGGTCTGGCAGCACAGTTACCACGGCGACGCGCGCCTGGTGGACGCCTGCGTCAAACGACTGCGCGCCAAATTGGGCGAGCCCCCGCGCGAGCCGCGCCACATCCAGACCGTACGCGGCTTCGGCTACCGGTTCGCCGCCCGGTGAGGCCCCTGCGGACCCGGGTCGGGGCACATCGGCTGCGCGGTCTGCGCGTACGCCTGGTGGTGGCGTTCGCGCTGGTCGCCGCGCTCACCGCCACGACCACCGGCGCGCTCACCTTCCGGGAGGCGCGCACCGGGGTGCTCCAGCAGAGCCAGGACACGGTGATCGAGCGGCTGCGCACCCAGGTCACCCGGCTCGCCCCCGAACTCGTCCTGCCGCCCGGCCCGGTTGAACTGCGGGAATTCGCGGCCGAGGTGGCCGGCGCCGAGCCGTCGGGCGCCTGGCGTGTGCTGGTCGTCTACCGCGGGCTGAAGGCCACCTCCGCCCCCGACGACCCGTTCGGGGAACTGACGCCCGCCCTGCGCGAGGCCGTGAACTCCAGGTCGGCCACCGTCTTCCAGCGGGTGAACCACGCGGACCACACCGCGCTCGTCGTCGGCATGTCGGTCGCCTTCACCACCTCCGTGTCGGGCGGTTGGCCCCCCTCCGGCCTCCGAGTGTTCCTGACGGTGCCGCAGACCACCGAACAGGCCTATGTGGACGCCCTGGTCACTGCCGTGGAACGGGCCGCCGTGCCCGCCCTGGCCCTCGCCGTACTGCTCGCGCTGCTCGCCGCCCGCGGGGTGCTGCGGCCGGTACGCGCGCTGCGGGACGCCACCCGCAGCATCGCCGAGGGCCGGCTGGACACCCGTCTCGCCGTCGACGGCTCCGACGAACTCGCCGAACTGTCACACACGTTCAACGAGACAGCCGCCGCCCTGGAGGAGTCGGTGGCCGAGCTGCGCGGCATGGAGGCGCGGGCCCGGCGGTTCGCCGCCGACGTCTCGCACGAGCTGCGCACCCCGCTGGCCGCCATGTCGGCCGTCACCGACGTCCTCGACGAGGACGCGGCGGGTCTCGACCCCGACACCGCCATCGCGGTCCGGCTGATCAGCGAGGAGACCGTGAAACTGGCCCGGCTCGTGGACGACCTGATGGAGATCTCCCGCTTCGACGCGGGCGCGGTGGTGCTGCACCTGGACGAGATCGACCTCGCCGAGTCCCTCCGGCGCACCCTCGCCTCCCGCGGCTGGACCGACCTGGTGGACGCCCGTCTGCCGGAGCCGGACGCGCTGCGCGGACGCGTCGACCCGCGCCGCCTCGACGTCGTGGTCGCCAACCTGGTCGGCAACGCCCTGCGGCACGGCGCCCGTCCGGTGGGGCTGCGCCTGCACGAGGCCGTGGGGCCCGGCGCCGGGCGGCGGGCGGTCATCGAGGTGCTGGACAGCGGGCCCGGCATCCCCGAGGGCGTGCTGCCGCATGTCTTCGAACGCTTCTACAAGTCGGACGCCGCCCGGTCCCGGACCGAGGGCAGCGGTCTGGGGTTGGCGATCACCGAGGAGAACGTGCGGATGCACGGCGGGACCGTCCGGGCGGCGAACCGGCCGGAGGGCGGCGCCGTCTTCACCGTGGAACTCCCGCTGCGCCGGGACGAGCCGGCGGGGGAGGAGCGAGCGTGAGGGCCGTACGGAGAGCTGTGCTGCTGTGCGTTCCGGCGTGGTGCGCGCTGGTCTCCTGCGGCATCCCGGCGACCGGTGTGGTGGAGGCGGGCGGCCCGGCGCACGGGATCGTGCCGATGGTGCGGGTCTACCTCGTAAGGGCGGGCTCCCTGGTCGCCGTCCCCCGCAGACCGGTCACGGCGATCGACGCCGAGTCGGCCGTGTGGAGCCTCCTGGAGGGTCCGACGGAGGCGGAGCGGGCGAAGCGGCTGACCACGCTGCTGCCGCCGCTGACGCCCGTTCCGACTCTCGACCCGAGCGTTCCTCCCAGCAAGGGAGCCGACGTCGGTCCCACAGCCGTGGCTCCGACCTCGGCACCTATGTCGGTGGACAGACGCGACGATGGGGTGTCGATCCAACTGCACTACGCGACCGACGGGTTGGCCGACCTCGCGATGGCGCAGCTGATCTGTACGGCAGCCGAGGCGCAGCGCACCGCCGACTTCACCGCCGAGAGCGTGACGGTGACGGTGACGGACGGGCTCGGCCGGAGCGTGCGGGGAACCGACGAGCACTGCCCCGACGCCTGACCCGCGTTGTCCCGGTCGCGCGAACCCGATTGCACGAGACGTATCGTCTCGCTTACGGTCGACGCCATGACCAGTCGCCCCGCCCACATCGCCATGTTCTCCATCGCCGCCCACGGCCACGTGAACCCGAGCCTCGAGGTGATCCGCGAGCTCGTGGCGCGCGGGCACCGGGTGACGTACGCGGTTCCGCCCGTCTTCGCCGAGAAGGTCGCCGCCACCGGAGCCGAGGTCAGGCCGTGGCACTCGACGCTGCCTTCGCCCGACGACGACCCCTCCGCCTGGGGGAGCACCCCTCTCGACAACGTGGAGCCCTTCCTGGCCAACGCGATCCAGGCGCTGCCCCAGCTGATCGAGGCGTACGACGGGGACGAGCCGGACCTGGTGCTGCACGACATCACCGCCTACCCGGCCCGCGTCCTCGCCCACCGCTGGGGCGTCCCGGCGATCTCCCTCTCGCCCAACCTCGTGGCCTGGGAGGGTTACGAGGAGGAGATCGCCGAACCGATGTGGGCGGAGCCGAAGAAGACGGAACGCGGAAAGGCCTACTACGCGCGTTTCCACGCCTGGCTGGAGGAGAACGGGATCGGTGAGCACCCCGACTCCTTCGTCGGCCGCCCGGCCCGCTCCCTCGTGCTGATCCCCAGGGTGCTGCAACCCCACGCCGACCGGGTCGACGAGAGCGTGTACACGTTCGTCGGCGCCTGTCAGGGCGACCGCGTCGCCGAGGGCGGGTGGACCCGGCCCGCGCACGCCGAGAAGGTCGTCCTCGTCTCGCTGGGCTCGACCTTCACCGGCCGGCCGGACTTCTACCGGGAGTGCGTGCGCGCCTTCGGCGGGCTGCCCGGCTGGCACCTCGTGCTCCAGATCGGCAGGCATGTCGGCCCCGCCGAGCTGGGCACCGTACCGGACAACGTCGAAGTGGTCTCCTGGGTACCGCAGTTGGAAGTCCTGAAGCAGGCCGACCTGTTCGTCACGCACGCCGGCGCGGGCGGCAGCCAGGAGGGGCTGGCCACGGCCACGCCGATGATCGCCGTACCGCAGGCCGTCGACCAGTTCGGCAACGCGGACATGCTCCAGGGGCTCGGTGTGGCCCGGCGGATCCCCACCCGTGGGGCGACGGCCGAGACCCTGCGCGAGGCCGCCCTCGCGCTCGTCGACGATCCGGAGGTGGCCGGCCGGCTCGAGGGGATCCGGGCGGAGATGGCGCACGAGGGCGGCACCCACCGGGCGGCGGACCTCGTCGAGGCCGAGCTGGCCGGTGACCGGGGCTGAGCCCGGACCGGGTCGTGAGGCGGGCGCGCGTGAACCCGGCACGGGTGAGGGCCCGTTGACTCCCCCGGGAGGTCAACGGGCCCTCGGTTCAACCTGCTTCAGGGCGGACTCGCAGCGGTGTCAGACCTTCAGCGGCTCGCCCTCGTCGTCCCGGGTCACCGGCGCGACCGCCTCCGGCGACTCGTCGTGCGTGAGGTCGGGCAGCCAGCCCAGCCACTTCGGCAGATACCAGTTGCGCTCGCCGAGCAGCGCCATCACGGCCGGGAGCAGCACGCCCCGGATGATCGTCGCGTCGATCAGCACCGCGGCCGCCAGGCCCACGCCCATCTGCTTCATGGACTGCATGGACAGCGTGCCGAAGATCGCGAACACGGCGACCATGATGACGGCGGCACTGGTGACCACGCCGGCCGTGGTGACCACACCGTGTTTGATGGCCTCGTTCGTCGTACGGCCCCGCAGCCGGGCCTCGCGGATTCGCGAGACGACGAACACGTGGTAGTCCATCGACAGGCCGAACAGGATCACGAAGAGGAACAGCGGCAGCCAGGTGATGATGGCGCCGACGCCCTCGGCACCCACCAGTGAGGCGCCCCAGCCGTGCTGGAAGACGGCGACCAGGATGCCGTAGGCGGCGCCCACCGACAGCAGGTTGAGCACGATCGAGGTGATCGCGACGGTCAGCGAGCGGAACGACAGCAGCATCAGCAGGAAGGCGAAGACCACGACGAACGCGAAGACGGGAGCGACGGCTCCGGCGAGCTGGTCGTTGAAGTCCTTCGAACCGGCAACCTGTCCGGTGATCGGCGCCTGGACGCCGTCGATCCTGCCGAGCGTGGCGGGCCGCACCTCGTCGCGCAGTGTGTCCAGGCTGGCACCCGCCTTGTCCAGGTCGGAGCCGCCGACCAGCGGAACGTACACGTACGCGATGTTCTGCGCGTCGTGCAGCTTGATCTCGACCGGGCCGCGCGAGGCGCCCGAGCTGACCGCCTGCTCCTTGAACGCCGCGAGCGCCGTCTTCACCTCGGCGGCGTTGATGTCGTCCGCCTTGACGACCACCTCGGCCGGTTCGGAGCCGCCCGGGAAGGCGTCGTTGACCCGGTTGTAGGTCTGCACGATGGGCAGCGAGTCGCCGAACTCCTGGTCCAGGGTGAGGTTCTGGGTGTGCATGCCGACCGCCGGTGCGGCGATCGCGAGCAGTGCGCCGGCCGCCACGACCAGCGAGACGGCGGGCTTGGCGAGGACGACCTTCAGGACGGCGCTCCAGAACCGGCTGCCCTCGACGGCGCGGTCGCCCTTGCCGTTCCTGCGGCGCTTGTCGGGGTGCAGGAACGGGATCCGGCCCTTCTCCACCCGATGGCCGAGCAGCGAGAGCAGCGCGGGCAGCACGGTCACCGAACCGACCATGGCGACCGCGACCACCATCAGGGAGGCCAGGCCCATCGCCTGGAACGTGGCGAGCCCGGTGAACAGCATGCCCGCCATCGCCACGCACACGGTGACACCGGAGACGATCACGGCACGGCCACTGGTCGCCGCGGCGATCCGCAGAGCGGTTTCCGGATCGCGCCCGGCGGCCCGCTCCTCGCGCTCCCGGCGCAGATAGAACAGGCAGTAGTCGACGCCCACGGCCAGACCGACCAGCAGCATCACGGAGCTCGAGGAGTCGTCCATCGGCTGGAAGTGGCTGACGATGCCCATCAGGCCCATCGTCGCCATGATCGCCGTGACCGCGAGGGCCACCGGCAGCAGCGCCGCCACCAGCGCGCCGAACGCGATCAGCAGGATGCCCAGGGCCACCGGCACGGCGGAGTACTCCGCCTGCTGGAAGTCGTCACCGAAGGCGTCGTCGAACGTCTTCCGCATGCTGGCGCCGCCGATCTCCTCGATCCGCAGCGAGGAGTGGTCCTTCTGCACGCCCGCGACGGCATCGAGAACCGGCTCGACCCGCTCGCCCGCGGTGTCGGAGTCGCCGCGCATGTCGAACTGCACGAGCGCGCTGCGACCGTCCTTGGAGATCGTCTTCGTGTCGTACGGCGAGGTCACGTCGGTGACCTTGCCGGTCTTGTCGACGGCCGCGACGACCGCGGTGACGGCGGCCCTGAACTCCGCGTCCGTGGCCTTGACGGAGCCGTCCTTCGACTGGACGAGGACGGTCTCGCTGGCCGGCTCACTGATGCCGGCGTCCTCGACGATCTTGGCCGCCGTGTGGGTCTCGCCCCCGAGCTGGTCGCTGTCCTTGAGCTTGACCGTGCCCGCCGCCGAACCGATCCCCATGGCCAGGACGACGAACAGCACCCAGATGCCCACGGCGGCCCATCGGTGCCGGGCGCTCCAGCCGCCGGCCCGCGCGGCGATGCCCCGCACCCGTATATGTCCGTTCCCCATGACGGGCCTGCCCTCTTGTGATGCGGTGGAAGCCCCCTGCCGCCACCTTCCGATTCGAAGGTATGGGCTGGATAAGGCCATCTCCTCGTGCTGGCCGGTGAGGTGTGCGGCACGCGAGTCCTCCCGTCGGACCCCGCTCTCTCACCTCTGGGGAGGACAGAGGCCCCTTACATCTAGTCGGGGATCTCGGGGGCGGCGATCAGGGTGCCGGTCATTACGAAAGTTTGTTGAACAAGTCACGGGCCTGTGGAGATGTCCGGCAGCTGTTGCTCCACACCCCGCCGATCGGCCAGAGTTTCCACGGGACCTCCAGCCCGGCCGCGGCCGTCGTGCCCACCCCCACGGGGCACGACGGCCGCCTAAGGTGAGCGGATGACGACGACGTACGCGGCACTGCTGCGCGGCATCAACGTGGGCGGCAGCAGGAAGGTCCCCATGGCCCAACTGCGCACCCTGCTGGAGGAACTCGGCCTCGGGGACGTCCGCACCCACCTCCAGAGCGGCCAGGCCGTCTTCTCCTGCGGACACGGGGACGAGGAGAGCCTCGCCGCCGAGCTCGCGGCGGCGATCGAGAAGCACTTCGGCTTCGCCGTCGGCGTGATCGTGCGCGACCACGCCTATCTGAAGGCGGTCGCCGACGCCTGCCCCTTCCCGGCCGCCGAGCTGGAGGCCAAGCAGCTCCACGCCACGTACTTCTCCACCCCCGTCGAGGCGGAGCGCTACGCCGAAATCGACCGGGCCGCCCACCTGCCCGAGGAGTTCCGCCTCGGCGACCGCGTCCTGTACCTGTACGCCCCCGAGGGCCTCGGCCGGTCCAAGCTCGCCGAGCAACTGTCCAGGCCCCGCCTGAACAAGGGGCTGATCGCCACGACCCGGAACTGGAACACCGTCGTCAAACTGGTGGAGATGACGGAATGACAGGGGCGGATCTCTTCCCGCGCTTTTGACGACGCGAACACACGACTGTGCGAGGCTCGTCCCATGCGCTACGTCATCATCGGGGCAGGGGCAGTCGGCGCCACGGTCGGCGGACGACTGACGGAGGCCGGGCAGGAGGTCGTTCTGGTCGCGCGCGGCGCGCACCGGACGGCGCTCGCCGAGGACGGACTGCGGCTCAGGGTTCCGCAGGGCGAGCTGACGTACCGGCTGCCGGTCGTCGACGGGCCGGACGGGCTCGGCACCCTGCGCGCCGACGACGTCCTCCTCCTCGCCGTGAAGACGCAGGACACCGAGGCGGCGCTGCGGGTATGGGGCCCGGCCCCGGTCGAGGGCGGCGGCACGGCCGCCGAGAGGCTGCCCCTGGTCTGCGCGCAGAACGGGGTGGAGAGCCCGCGACTCGCCCTGCGCCGCTTCCGGCACGTCTACGGCGTGTGCGTCTGGCTCCCCGCCACCCATGTCGAACCCGGCGTCGTCTCCGCCGCCGGCACCCCGCTCACCGGGATCCTCCACCTCGGCCGGTACCCGCACGGCACCGACGACACGGTCCGCCGGATCGCCGCCGACCTGGAGAAGGCGTACTTCGAGGCACCGGTCGTACCCGACGTCTCCCGCTGGCAGTACGCGAAGCTGCTGGCCAACCTGGGGAACGCCCTGGAGGCGGTGAGCGGCCCGGTCGGCGACCCCGGGGCCGAGGCGCTGTACGCGAGGGTGCGGGCCGAGGGCGAGGCCGTGCTGCGGGCCGCCGGGATCGTGTGGACGAGCACCGAGGAACAGCGGGCCCTGCGCGGGGACAAGGTCACCCTCGTCCCGCTGGACGGCGTCCCCCGTGGCGGCGGTTCCTCCTGGCAGTCCCTCAGCCGTGGCGCCGGAACGATCGAGGCCGACCACCTCAACGGGGAGATCGCGCTCCTCGGGCGTCTGCACGGCGTACCGACCCCGCTGAACGAGCTGCTGCAACGGCTCGCCAACGAGTTCGCCAGGGAACACAGGGCCCCCGGATCCCTGCCGCTGCCGGAGCTGATCCGGCTGGCCGACGAAGCTGTCGCGTTTGTTCAAGAGCCCCGGGGCCCCGCTGCCTAGCGTGGGACCCATGAAGTACGACGAGACGCACCAGTACATGTCCGAATGCGCCGCCGAGGCGTCGCGGGTCGCCCGCGGTGTCCCGGCGGCCCGGTTGAGCGACCCGACGCACTGCCCCGGCTGGGACGTCCGGGCCCTGGTCGACCACTGGGTTCTCTACACCTCCCACGGCCTCGAGCACCGCGCCCTGCGCAAGCAGCTCCCCGACGAGCTGATCAGCCGTGACTTCGCCGCCGACCCGCAGTGGGCGAAGGCGTACGCCGACCAGCTGGAGCGCGCGGTCGCGGCGTGGGCGGACCCGGCCGTGTGGGAGGGCGAGGTCGACCTGGGCCCGGCCGCGATGCCCGCCGCCGAGCTGGCCTCGATGATCGTCAAGGAGATGGCGGTGCACGGCTGGGACGTGGCCGTCGCCACCGGCCAGGAGTTCCGCGTCTCGGACGACGCGGCCCGGTTCGTCCTCGACGTCGTCGAACGGCACGGCGACCTCTACCGCCGGTACGAGGGCTTCGCGGCGGCGGTACCGGTGCCGCAGGACGCGCCGCTCTTCGAGCGCGCGCTGGGAGCGAGTGGCCGGGACCCACGCCAGGGCGCGGCCCGCGCGGACCACTGAGGGGTCACCCCGTCGGTGGAGGGGCGGTCCCGCGTGGCCGGAGGCGTCCGTGACGGTCAGGCGCCGACCGCCGCCAGCGCCGGGGTTCGCGCCGCGTCGTACCGTTCCAGCAGCACCCGCGCCACCTCCGGGGCCGGGCCCAGCACGTCGGCCAGGACGTCCGCCCCGGCCGCGCCGCGCGCGATGCGGTCCGGCAGGAAGCCGGGGGCCAGGACGTACGGTGCGACGGCGACCCGGGAGCACCCCCGCGCCCGCAGTTCGCGGACGACGTCCTCGGTACGCGGGAACCCCGAGGGGGAACCGGCGGAGGCGAACGCAGGCCGCACGGCACACCAACCGGTGCGCCGCCACTCCCGCGCGATCTCTGCGATCACTGCGATCGCCTCCGGGTCGGTGGACCCCGCCGAGGCCAGTACGACCCCGGTCGATGACTTGTCGGCAGGCGTCAACCCCGCCTCGTACAACCGCCGTTCGAGGACGGCGAGCAGCAGCGGCGACGGGCCGAGCACCTCGGCCTGTCTGATCCGCAGCCGCGACGGAGCATCCCGCAGCACCGCCGGGATGTCCGCCTTGGCGTGGAACGCCCGGGTCAGCAGCAGCGGCAGCGCCACGACGTCACGGACGCCCTCCGCCGCCAGTGACTCCAGCACCCCGTGCACGGACGGGATGTTGAAGTCCAGGAAACCGGTCTCCACCCGCAGCCCCGGCCGCAGCGACCGCACCCGGCGCACCAGCGCGTGGACGGTCGCGGCGTGCCGCGGGTCGCGGCTGCCGTGGGCGATCACCGCGAGAACGGGAGGAACCAATTTCCTGTACATGGGACTTCAGCTCTTCACCAGCAGACCGCGGCTGCGCAGCACCCACCGCTCCAGCGGACTGAAGATCAGCAGGTCGATGGCGATACCGACGAACAGGATGAGCAGGATCGCCTCGAACACCATCGACATGTCACTGGCGTTGCGCCCGTTCTCCAGCAACTGGCCGAGCCCGACGCCGAGATCGGGGAAGGACGCGATGATCTCCGCCGCCATCAGCGAACGCCACGAGAACGCCCAGCCCTGCTTCAGCCCCGCCACATAGCCCGGCAACGCGGCCGGCAGCGTGATGTACACGGTCCCCTTCAGACCCGTCGCGCCCATCGTGCGACCCGCCCGCAGGAACAACGGCGGCACCTGGTCGACGCCGGACACCAGCCCGTTGGCGATGGACGGCACCGCGCCGAGCAGGATCACCGCGTACATCATCGAGTTGTTCAGACCCAGCCACAGCACGGCCGGCGGCACCCACGCCACCGACGGCAGCGACTGCAGACCGGACAGGATCGGGCCGATCGCCGCCCGCACGAACTTCACCCGCGCCACCAGCAGACCCAGCGGGGTGCCGATCGCCAGGGCGAAGAGGAAGCCGAGCAGACCGCGCGAGACACTGGTCCAGATGTAACCGAGCAGCTTGCCCTCGAGCCAGGCGTCCTGGAGGGTCCGCCAGACGTCCACCGGAGAGACCAGCTTGGTCGGGTCGTCGACGGCCTTGAAGGTGATCTGCCAGACGACCAGCAGCAGCACCGTCGCGATGACCGGCGGCAGGATCTTGTCGACGAAGGTCCGCCGGAAGGGCGTACGGCCGGTGGGCGTCACGACGTCCAGCGCGTCGAGCCCCGCCTCCACACCGGCGAGCTCCGTGGTGACCGGCTTCGTCACCGTCGTCTTCGTCTCAGTGCTGGCCATGACGGCGGATCTCCCCACGCAGGACTTCGGTGATCTCGATGGACAGTTCCGCCACCGGGGCGTCCTCGATCCGGCGCGGCTGCGGGATGTCGACCGTCCACTCGCGCGCCACCCGCCCGGGCCGGGACGAGAGCAGGACGACCCGCTGTGCGAGCCGCACCGCCTCGCGCACGTTGTGCGTGACGAAGAGGACGGACAGTCCCGTCTCCGCCCAGATCCGGGTCAGCTCGTCGTGCAGCACGTCCCGCGTGATGGCGTCCAGGGCCGCGAACGGCTCGTCCATCAGCAGGATGTTGCTCTCCTGCGCCAGCGCGCGGGCCAACGCCACGCGCTGCCGCATACCGCCGGAGAGTTCGTGGACCCGCTTTCCGTACGCGCCCTTCAACCGGACCAGCTCGAGCAGCTCCTCGGCCTTGCCGCGCCGCTCGGGCTTCGGGACCCCCCGGAGTTTCAGGGCGAGTTCGATGTTCTTGCCCGCGGTCAGCCACGGGAAGAGGGCGTGCTCCTGGAACATCAGCGCCGGACGGCCGTCCGTCGTGATGGAGCCGGCGGTGGGCTCGTCGAGGCCCGCCACCAGGTTCAGCAGCGTCGACTTGCCGCAGCCCGAAGCACCCAGGAGGGTGACGAACTCGCCGGGAGCGACATCGAGGGTGATGTCGTCCAGGACGAGCTGCTGCCCGCCCGGTCCCGCGAAGGACTTCGATACGTGCTCGAGACGTGCCGCGTACTCCACGGACTCCGCGGACTCGGCGGCCTTGGCGAGGGTCGTGGCCATGGTCGTCACCTCCTGGGAACTCATCGGACCTCGATCAGCTGACGCCGAGACCGGCGTCGTCGACCGTGGTTTCGCCCTCGGCCTTGAGGACCTTGTTCAGGATGCTCAGGTCGTAGATCCCCTTGAGGTCGGGCTTCTTCAGCAGGCCCGCCTTGACCGCGTGGTCCGCCTCGCTGTTGAGCGTGGAGGCCAGCGGGTCGTTGATGAACTGGATCGACGTCCACGCCGGGTCCAGGACGTTCGTCGGCAGCGCCTTGCCGGAGTCGGCCTCCAGCTGCTTGTTCGCCGCGGCCTTCGCCTCCGCCGGGTTGGCGTTGATCCACTTGTTGGAGTCGACCGAGCCCTTCAGTACGGCCTCGACGACCTTCGGGTGCTCCTTGAGGAACTTCTGCGACACGATGATGTTCGTGATCACGAACTTCTTGTCGGGCCACAGCGACGCCTCGTCGAGCAGCACCTTGCCGCCCTCGGCGACCAGCTTGGACGCGGTCGGCTCCGGCACCCAGGCGCCGTCGATCGAACCGGCCTTGAAGGCGTCCGGCGTCACCTTGTTGTCGCTGCGGACGACGGTGACGTCACCCTTGCCGCTCTGCGCGTCGACCTTCCAGCCCTGGTCCGCGATCCAGTTCAGGAACGCGACGTCCTGCGTGTTGCCGAGCTGAGGCGTCGCGATCTTCTTGCCCTTGACGTCCTTGAGGGACTTGACCTTGTCCGGGTTGACGACGAGCTTCACGCCGCCGGAGGCCGAACCGCCGATGATGCGCAGGCTCTTGCCCGCGGACTTGGTGAAGCCGTTGATCGCCGGGGAGGGGCCGATCCAGCCGATGTCGATGGAGCCGGCGTTCAGCGCCTCGATCTCGGACGGGCCCGCGTTGAAGGTCGCGTACGAGGCCTTGGTGGCGCCCAGCGCCTTCTGGAAGATGCCCTGCTGACGGCCGACCAGCGCGGTCGCGTGCGTCAGGTTGCCGAAGTAGCCGATCTTGACGGTGTCGAGCCCGTCGATCTTCTGCGACCCGGCGGCGACCTTCTCGTTGGCGTTGTCGTCCTTGGACTCGGAACCGTAACCGCAGGCGGCGAGGGTGAGCAGGGGAAGGGCCGCTACGGCGGCGAGGCCGCGGCGAAGAAGTACGGAGCGGTTGGCAGGCACGGGAGGGGTTCCTCTCGTTGGCCCGGCGGTCACGGTTTCAGGTCGTGGCCGGGAGGTCGGCAAAAGGTCTTCGTCGTTTCCGGGACGTCGGGTGGGGGGACAGGGCGCGCAGGCAGTGCGCGTACGTCAGAGCGCACATCGCGCCACTCCGCCCTGCCCGCTGCCGAGGGCGCCGCTGCCGACACGGCCGCCCTCCTTCGCGAACGTCGAGTAGAAATCGGTCGTGTTCATCCTCAGAAGTCCCAACCGTCGTCGTCGGGCTCGTCCTTGACCGGCTCCGGCGACGCGAAGGACTCGCCGACCATACCCGCGGTGAGCGTGGTGCCGTCGGACGGGTCGATCAGGATGAACGAGCCGGTGCGGCGGGAGTCGGCGTAGGAGTCCACCGGCAGCGGCTGCGCGGTGCGGATCTTCACGCGGCCGATGTCGTTGGCGACGAGCTGTCCCGGGTGCGGGTGCAGGGACAGGTCGTCGAGCGTGAGACGGGACGGGATGTCCTTGACGATCGCCTTGACCGTGCGGGTGCCGTGCTTGATCAGCACCCGGTGTCCGACGGTCAGCGGCTGGTCGGCCACATGGCACACCGTCGCCTCCACGTCCTGTGTGGTGGGCGGCGCGTCCTTGGTCGGCACGATCAGATCACCGCGCGAGATGTCGATGTCGTCCGTGAGCAGCACGGTCACCGACTGGGTCGTCCACGCCGCGTCCACCGGCTCGCCCAGCAGGTCGATGCCGGAGATCGTCGACGTACGGCCCGACGGCAGAACCGTCACCGCCTCGCCCACGTGGAACGTGCCGGCCGCGATCTGGCCCGCGTATCCCCGGTAGTCCGGGTGCTCGGCGGTCTGCGGACGGATCACGTACTGCACGGGCAGCCGCGCGTGGCAGTGCGCCAGGTCGTGACTGACCGGAACGGTCTCCAGGTGCTCCAGGAAGGTCGGCCCGCCGTACCAGTCCATGTTCGCCGACGGATCCACCACGTTGTCCCCGGCGAGCGCCGAGATCGGGATCGCGGTGACCTCGGGAACGCCCAGCTCGCTCGCGTACGCCGTGAACTCCTCGGCGATCTCCGCGAAGACGGCCTCCCGGTACTCGACCAGGTCCATCTTGTTGACGGCGAGGACGACGTGCGGGACCCGGAGCAGGGCCGCGATCGCAGCGTGCCTGCGGGTCTGCTCCACGACGCCGTTGCGGGCGTCGACCAGGATCACCGTCAGCTCGGCCGTGGAGGCACCCGTCACCATGTTGCGGGTGTACTGCACATGGCCGGGGGTGTCGGCGAGGATGAACCGGCGCCGGGGCGTGGCGAAGTAGCGGTAGGCCACGTCGATGGTGATGCCCTGCTCACGCTCGGCGCGCAGCCCGTCGGTGAGGAGCGCCAGATCGGGGGCGTCCTGGCCGCGGCTGGCCGAGGCACGCTCCACGGCCTCCAGCTGATCGCTGAGGATCGACTTGGAGTCGTGCAGGAGCCGGCCCACGAGCGTGGACTTGCCGTCGTCGACGGAACCGGCGGTGGCGAACCGCAGCAGTGTCGTGGCCGAGAGTCCCTCGGAGATGATGGTGCTCATGCTTAGAAGTACCCCTCGCGCTTGCGGTCTTCCATCGCGGCCTCGGACATCTTGTCGTCGGCGCGGGTGGCGCCGCGCTCGGTGAGCCGGGAGGCGGCGATCTCGGCGATGACGTCGTCGAGCGTCACCGCGTCGGAGTCGACCGCCCCGGTGCAGGACATGTCGCCGACGGTCCGGTAGCGCACGAGGCGCTTCTCCACGCTCTCACCGTCCTTCGGTCCGCCCCACTCACCGGCGGTCAGCCACATCCCGCCGCGCCGGAAGACCTCCCGGTCGTGCGCGAAGTAGATCTCGGGCAGCTCGATGCCCTCACGGGCGATGTACTGCCAGACGTCGAGCTCGGTCCAGTTGGACAGCGGGAACACCCGGACGTGCTCACCGGGGGCGTGCCGGCCGTTGTAGAGGTTCCACAGCTCCGGGCGCTGGCGGCGGGGATCCCACTGGGAGAACTCGTCGCGCAGGGAGAACACCCGCTCCTTGGCCCGGGCCTTCTCCTCGTCGCGGCGACCGCCGCCGAAGACGGCGTCGAACTTCTCGGACTGGATCTTCTCCGTCAGCGGCAGCGTCTGCAGCGGGTTGCGCGTGCCGTCGGGGCGTTCGCGCAGCACACCGCGGTCGATGTAGTCCTGGACGGACGCCACATGGAGACGCAGCCCGTGCCCGTCGACGACCCGGTCGCGGTACTCGAGGACCTCGGGGAAGTTGTGCCCGGTGTCGACGTGCAGGAGCGCGAAGGGCACCGGCGCCGGCGCGAAGGCCTTCAGCGCCAGGTGCAGCATGACGATGGAGTCCTTGCCGCCGGAGAACAGGATCACCGGATTCTCGAACTCGCCCGCCACCTCGCGGAAGATGTGCACGGCCTCGGACTCCAGCGAGTCCAGGTGGCTGAGGGCGTACGGGCCGGCCGTGCCCTCCTCGGCCTCGGCGACGGTCGTCGTCATGCCAGTCCCCTCTCGGTGAGCAGGGCGTACACCGACGCCGCGGACTCCTGCACGGTCTGGTCCTGGGACTGGATCCGCAGGTCGGGCGATTCGGGGACCTCGTAGGGGTCGTCGACCCCGGTGAGGCCGGTCAGCTCGCCCGCCGCCTGCTTGGCGTACAGACCCTTCACGTCCCGGACCGAGCACACCTCGACCGGGGTCGCCACGTGCACCTCCAGGTAGCCGGTCCCGCTCTCCTGATGACGCTTGCGCACTGCCTCACGGCTGTCGGCGTAGGGCGCGATCACCGGGACGAGGGCCTTGACGCCGTTGCGGGCGAGCAGCTCGGCCAGGAAACCGATGCGCTGCACGTTGGTGTGCCGGTCATCGCGGCTGAAGCCGAGGCCCGCGGAGATGAACTCCCGGATCTCGTCGCCGTCGAGCACCTCGACGCGGTGGCCCTCCTCGCGCAGCCGGCCGGCCAGCTCGTACGCGATGGTGGTCTTGCCGGCGCTCGGCAGACCCGTGAGCCAGACGGTGGCTCCGGTCGTCACGTGGTTCTCCCGGTTCGTAGAAGTGGGGGTGGGTGCTGGGGTGTTCGTGGCGGTCGCGGTCATCGTGGTCAGCCGTGCAGCCCGCACTCGGTCTTCGCGCTTCCTGCCCAGCGGCCGGCGCGCGCGTCCTCGCCCTCCAGGACGCGGCGGGTGCACGGGGCGCACCCGACGGACGCGTAACCGTCCATCAGCAGGGGGTTGGTCAGGACGCCGTGCTCGGTGACGTACGCGTCGACGTCGTCCTGGGTCCAGCGGGCGATGGGCGAGATCTTGACCTTCTGCCGCTTCTCGTCCCAGCCGACGACCGGAGTGCCCGCGCGGGTCGGGGACTCGTCGCGCCGCAGGCCGGTGGCCCAGGCCCGGTAGCTCTTGAGTCCCTCTTCCAGCGGCTGCACCTTGCGCAGCTTGCAGCACAGGTCCGGGTCGCGGTCGTGCAGTTTCGGCCCGTACTCGGCGTCCTGCTCGGCGACGGTCTGCCGCGGCGTGAGCGTGATGACGTTGACGTCCATCACGGCCTCCACCGCGTCCCGGGTGCCGATGGTCTCGGGGAAGTGGTAGCCGGTGTCGAGGAACACCACGTCCACGCCCTTCAGGACGCGGGACGCCAGGTGCGCGACCACGGCGTCCTCCATGGAGGACGTCACGCAGAACCGCTTGCCGAAGGTGTCCACCGCCCACTGGAGGATCTCCAGCGCGGAGGCCTCCTCCAGGTCGCGGCCGGCCTGCTCGGCCAGTGCCTTCAACTCGTCGGTGGTACGGCCTTCCTGAACCGTCGTCATATCCGGTCCCCTCCCGGTTCGGTGCGCTGAACGCCCCGGGCGAGCAGCCCGAGGAACTTCAGCTGGAATGCGCGGTTGCACGCCGCGCATTCCCAGGCGCCGTGACCGCCTTGCGCGGCTTCGCTCGGACGCAGGTCCTCGTCGCCGCAGTAGGGGCAGTGGAAAGGGGCCGCCCGCTCACTCATGAGAGGGCCTCCTCGTCGGCGCGCGTGACCCAGGCGGCGAACCGCTCGCCGTCCTCGCGCTGGTCCTCGAACCGCTTCAGGACGCGCTCCACGTAGTCCGGCAGCTCCTCCGAAGTGACCTTCAGACCACGGACCTTGCGGCCGAAGCCGGCCTCCAGCCCGAGCGCGCCGCCCAGGTGCACCTGGAAGCCCTCGACCTGCTCGCCCCGCTCGTCGAGGACCAGCTGGCCCTTCAGGCCGATGTCCGCGACCTGGATACGGGCACAGGCGTTCGGGCAGCCGTTGATGTTGATGGTGATCGGCTCGTCGAACTCCGGGAGACGGCGCTCCAGTTCGTCGATCAGCGCGGAGCCGCGCTGCTTGGTCTCGACGATGGCGAGCTTGCAGTACTCGATGCCGGTGCAGGCCATGGTGCCGCGCCGGAACGGGGAGGGCCTGGCGGTCAGGTCCAGCGCCTCCAGCGCCTCGACCAGCGACTCGACCTGCGCTTCCTCGACGTCGAGGACGATCATCTTCTGCTCGACGGTGGTCCGTACCCGGCCCGAGCCGTGCGCCTCGGCGAGCTCCGCGATCTTCGTCAGGGTGGCGCCGTCCACGCGGCCGACGCGCGGGGCGAAACCGACGTAGAAACGGCCGTCCCGCTGGCGGTGCACACCGACGTGGTCGCGCCAGCGCTCGACGGGGGCGGTGGGCGCGGGGCCGTCGACGAGCGCGCGCTCGAGGTACTCGTCCTGCAGAACCTGGCGGAACTTCTCCGGGCCCCAGTCGGCGACCAGGAACTTCAGGCGCGCCCGGTTGCGCAGGCGCCGGTAGCCGTAGTCGCGGAAGATGCCGATCACACCCGCCCAGACGTCCGGGACCTCGTCCAGCGGGACCCAGGCGCCGAGCCGGACGCCGATCTTCGGGTTGGTGGAGAGGCCACCGCCGACCCACAGGTCGAAACCGGGGCCGTGTTCGGGGTGCTCGACACCGACGAACGCCACGTCGTTGATCTCGTGGGCGACGTCCAGGAGCGGGGAGCCGGAGATCGCCGTCTTGAACTTGCGCGGCAGGTTGGAGAATTCCTTGCTGCCGATGAACCGGCGGCTGATCTCCTCCACGGCCGGGCTGCCGTCGATGATCTCGTCCTCGGCGATGCCGGCCACGGGTGAGCCGAGGATCGTCCGGGGCGTGTCACCGCAGGCCTCGGTGGTGGACAGGCCGACCGCCTCGAGGCGGTTCCAGATCTCGGGCACGTCCTCGATGCGGATCCAGTGGTACTGGACGTTCTGCCGGTCGGTGAGGTCGGCGGTGCCCCGGGCGAACTCCTGCGAGATCTCGCCGATCACCCTCAGCTGCTCGGTGGTGAGCGCGCCGCCGTCGATGCGGACGCGCAGCATGAAGAACTTGTCGTCCAGCTCCTCCGGCTCCAGGATCGCGGTCTTGCCGCCGTCGATCCCGGGCTTGCGCTGGGTGTAAAGGCCCCACCAGCGCATCCGGCCACGCAGGTCGTTGGGGTCGATCGAGTCGAACCCGCGCTTGGAGTAGATCGTCTCAATGCGTGTCCGCACATTGAGACCGTCGTCGTCCTTCTTGAACTGCTCGTTGCCGTTGAGCGGGGTGAAGTGGCCCGCGGCCCACTGGCCCTCGCCGCGGTGACGGCTCACCTTGCGGCGGGGAGTCGCGGCAGCAGGGTTCTGCGGGGTGGCGGCCATGGTTGTATACGTCCTTCGGGACAGGCGGGAAGCTACTCTGACCTGCGCGTACGGGCGCATGGGAGTATCTGCGCGTCATTGCGCGAGCGGGAGGCTGGTGCGGAGACGTCGGCGGTGCTGCGGCTCGTCAGCTCGCCGGACAGATGGCGCTGGACATGCGGCAAAGGTCGACGTGTCGCCGACTCACCAAGGCAATTCCAGTTCCGGACATGACGAAAGCGTGTCACGGCGATCTGGACACAGTCCAGCTTCGTCCGCGATGCGGACACCTTGGTCCCGAAATGCGAGACAGGGGTGGCGTCGATCACATGACCTGCGAGGACTCTTGTCGACGCAGGTCACAGGCGGTATGAGCGGGCGGTCAGATCGGGAACGCGCCCGGCCAGGGGCCCGGCGTGGACACCTCGGGCTGCTCCTCGACCCTGGTGTCGAACAGCTTGAAACCCCGGCGCCGGTAGTTGTCCATGGCGTGCTCGCCGTCCAGGCTGCAGGTGTGCAGCCACACCCGCTTGGTCCCCGGCAGTGCCGGCCAGCGGTCCGTGAGGTCCCAGGCGCGCGCGGCGCCGTACGACAACAGGTGCCCGCCGATGCTCCGTCCCCGGAAGGCCGGGATCAGACCGAAGTAGACGATCTCCACGACCCCGTCGTCCTGCGGCTCCAGCTCCACGTATCCGGCCGGGGTGCCCCGGTCGAGGGCGACCCAGGTCTCCACCCCCGGACGCGCCAGATGCTCCTGCCACTGCGCGTACGTCCAGCGCAGCCGGTCGGTCCAGCGGATGTCCCCGCCGACGGACGCGTACAGGAAACGGCTGAACTCGGGGGAGGGGACCTCGGAGCGGACGATCCGGACGTCCCCCTCGGGCGCGGCGGCCGGGAGGACGTCGGTCGGATCGGTCTGCTCCAGGGACCAGGTGGTCACGGGGATGTTGGTCATGCCCGCCAGGGAATCATCTACCCGGTTGTTCTGTCGATCGAGGTCAGCGGCAGTGCGAAGAGCGCTCGCCCGGACTGCGTCCAGACCTCGCCGGTCGCCTCCCAGTAGGAAAGGGACTCGGTCCGCGGGCTCCAGCAGTCGTGCGTCTCCTTGGCGCCGCACACGGCGGCCTGCGCCTTGCCCTTCTTGCCGTCCGCCTGGCCGTCCGTCTTGCCGGCGTCCTGGCGCCACAGCGTCCCGTGTTCGTCCTGCTGGCCGGCCGCCCGGGTCACGTACCACCGCGCCCCGTACGACAGCACGCCCCGGACGCCGGTCACCTTCGTCTCGTACGCCTCCGAGGCCCGTACCCGGCCGGTGGCGTCCGTGGCGAGCAGACCCTCGTGGCCGGGGGCGGTGCTGAAGGGGTAACGCCACAGGCGGGCGCTGCGGTCACCGTCGTCGAGGGTCCACTCCCCGGCGACCAGGCTGTCCGGCGCGGTGCTGCGGTCCAGGGAGACGGTCGCGGGGTGCGGGGCGTCGGAGCCGCCGCTCAGCTCGTAGGAACCGATGGCCGGCAGCACGAAGCGGGATCCGTTCGCGGACCAGCCGCCCGGCACCCTGCCGACCGCGTCCCCGGTGACGGTGGCGCGCTGGACGCGGTTCATGTCGTACACGTAGAGCGCGGTCCGGTTACCGGCGTCCGCGGTGACCAGCAGCTTGTCCTGGTACCAGACCATCCCGGAGACATGGGAGACCAGCCCGCGGTAGTCCCGTCCGTCGTCGACCGGGACGGCGAGCAGCGCCCAGGTGTAGGAGAGGTGGTTCAGGTCGCCCGCGTTCACGAAGCCGACCCGGGCCAGACCCCGGCCGTCCGCCGTGCCGCCGGTGCGCGACCAGCCGGAGAGGATGACCCGGTTCGCGCCCCAGGTGCCGTCGTCGTCCGCGTCGCCCGACGTGGTGACCGCGCCCGGCTGCCAGCCCTCGGTGTCGTCCGTGTTCCAGCAGTACGCGCGTGAGGCCGCGGGGGAGACCGGCAGTGCCCTGCGCTCGGCGGCCGAGCAGTCGATGGCGTCCCGCAGACCGCGGTCGGCGCCGGCCAGCACCGCGCCGACACCGACCGGCCGGCCCATCCCGGCGGCGAGCCGGTCCAGGGAGGCCTGCGGTACCCGGTGTTCGGTGAGCCGCAGATTCGCGGTATCGGCCGAGGCCGTGAGCGGTTTCAGATCCCCGGGACCATGGTCCGGGACCGTCGCCTGGGAGACGCTGATCATGGTGGCGGCAGCGGTGAGCGCGAGAGCGGTTCCGGACAGGAACGCCCGCAGTGCCCTGCCTCGTCTGCGCCGGCGGTGTCGGCCGCGTTGCTTCATTTGCCCTCCCGAGGCGGGCCAACTGCGCCTGATGATCAGTATGTTGACCGAGGAGCAGGTGGGGTGACCCGTAGAGGGATGCTACGGCAGTCGGTCGTCGTAGGGGGCGAAGACTCCGCAAATATGCGGAAGACACCACCGTAAGGACTCGGGTGAACCATTGTCACCGGGGTGCGGCCGCCCGGTTTCTCAGCACCGCGGGCGCGGTGGAGTGCGGCAGCAGAGCCCTCGTGTCCGCCGGAAGGAGCACCTTGACCTCGGCGTCCTCGCAGAAACGATACGGCCGATGTTCCAGAAATCCCCCGAGATACCGCCGCACCCGGGACAGCTCGGCCCGCACCGTCACCGTACGGCCCGGGTCGCCGAACATGTCCTCGGCCAGGCCCGCCGCGCTGCGGCCGCCGCGGTGCGCCGCCAGCAGGTACAGCAACTCGGCGTGCCGGGGACTCAGTTCGTGGGTCCACGAACCCGCGCCCTCCGACACCGTCACCGACCAGCGTCGGGGCCGGCTCAGGTCCAGCACGATCCGGGTCGTGCCGCGCGGCGCGGGCTCGGCGGTCTCGTCCACCGACCGCACCAGCCAGCCCCCGGCCAGCGGCTCGATCGAGCACAGCCCGAGCGCGGGCAGCAGGCGGCGGCCCGGGGACGGCGACTTGGGCAGCGCGATCCGGTTCGCGTACGGCATCCCGGTCACCGCGGCCGTCCAGCCGTCCGCGTCCACCACCGCCGCCCGGCCGCCCAGCCGGGCCAGCACCGGCGCCGCCACCGCCCGCAGCCGCTCCAGTGAACCCAGGTGCCTCTCGCGCAGCCTGGACTCGGCGAGTTTCGCCACCGAGTCGACCCAGGCGAGCGTCGCCGGATGCATCGTCTCCAGCGGCCCGCTGACATCGACCACCCCGAGCAGCCGGCCGTTGCGCGGGTCGGTGATCGGGGCGCCCGCGCAGGTCCAGGCCGCGTGCGAGCGCACGAAGTGCTCGGCGGCGAACACCTGCACCGGCCGGCGCACCACCGCGGGGGTGCCCACGCCGTTGGTGCCGACCACGGCCTCGCCCCAGTCCGCGCCCAGTTCGAAGCCGAGCCCGTCGGCCTTGCGCAGGACGGGGCCGCAGCCCTCGCGCCACAGCACCCGGCCCTCCTCGTCGGCGACGACCATGATGTGGTGGGCGACGTCCGCGACCGACAGCAGCCCCTCGCGCAGCACCGGCAGCACCTCCCGCAACGGCGACTCCTCCCGCCGCCGCCGCACCTCGTCGGCGCTGAGGAGCCCGGCCCGGAAATCGTGGTCGGGATCGACACCGCTGCGCAGCATCCGGTCCCAGGACTGCTCGATCACCGGGCGCGGGGCGACCCGCGCCCGCTGGCCGGCCAGCCGGGCGTCACGCACCTCGTTGAGCACCCGCGCCGCCCGCGCGGCGTCGACGGCCGCGAGCTGCGGCACGTTCATCGGTGGCGTCACCACTGGGCCTCCCGGGAGTGCACGACGGACGACCGGATGTCAAGTTCCTGCGCCGACTGTTTCCGGTCTTACTGCGGGCACCCATCCTGCCGTCCGGCGGTGACGGAGGGGCACAGTCCGGTCACAACCACCGGCAAGTTGCAACCCCCTGCAACCCTGGTGAACATCCACAGGGTGTTTGAAACTTGAGCCACGCCGTCCCGAGCGGCGATCCTGGCCTCGCAGGGCCATTGCGGCGGGGGTGGTGCCGTGTCGGCGCAGCACCACCCCCGCTTCCTGTTCACGCAGGTCGGCACCGTCAGTGCCGGGGCTCGGCCCGCTCCACGACCGACGCCAGGTCCAGGCTGTGCGGCAGCGTCCCGAAGGCCGCGCCCCCGTCTCCGCCCAGCCGTGCGGCGCAGAACGCGTCGGCGACCTCCGGCGGCGCGAATCGCACGAGCAGCGCCCCCTGAAGCACCAGAGCGAACCGCTCCGCCAGTCGGCGGGCGCGTCCCTCGACGCCGTCCAGATCGGCCAGTTCCGTCAGCAGGTCCTTGATGGCCCTGTCCAGCCGGTGATCGGCCCCGCGCGCCTGCCCCACCTCCTGGAGATAGGCGTTCAGCGCCTGCGGCTCCCGTCGCAGCGCCCGCAGCACGTCCAGTGCCTGCACATTGCCCGCGCCCTCCCAGACCGAGTTCAGCGGCGACTCGCGTACCAGCCGGGGCATCCCCGACTCCTCCACGTAACCGTTCCCGCCGAGGCACTCCGACGCCTCCACCGCCAGTGGCGCACAGCGCTTGGTCACCCAGTACTTGGCCGCCGGAACCGCGATCCTCAGCAGCGCCCGCTCCTGCTCGCCCCCGTCGTCGTAGGCCGCCGCCAGCCGCAGGGCGAGCGTGGTCGCCGCCTCCGACTCCAGCGCGAGGTCGGCCAGCACATTGCGCATCAGAGGTTTGTCGACGAGCTTCCCGCCGAACGCCTCACGGTGGGTGCAGTGGTGGATCGCCTGTGCCACCGCCTGCCGCATCAGCCCCGCCGAGCCCAGCACGCAGTCCAGCCGGGTCGCCGCCACCATGTCGATGACGGTGCGCACCCCGCGCCCCTCCTCGCCGACCCGGCGGGCCCACGTCCCGTCGAACTCGACCTCGGCGGACGCGTTGGAGCGGTTTCCCAGCTTGTCCTTGAGCCGCTGGAGCCGGAAGACGTTGCGGGCGCCGTCCTCCAGCACGCGCGGCACGAGGAAACAGGTGAGCCCGCCCTCGCCTCGGAAGGGTGCCGCCTGCGCCAGCACCAGGAAGCCGTCCGACATGGGCGCCGAACAGAACCACTTGTGCCCAGTCAGTTCGTACGTCCCGTCCTCGGCGAGCGGGGTGGCGAGCGTCGTGTTCGCCCGGACGTCGCTCCCGCCCTGCTTCTCTGTCATGCCCATGCCGAACAGGGCGCCGGCCTTGAGATGGGCCGGCCGCAGCTCACGGTCGTAGATCGTGGACGTCAGCCGGGGCTCCCACTCGGCAGCCAGCTTCGGATCCGCGCGCAGCGCGGGCACGGCCGCGTGGGTCATCGACAGCGGACAGCCGTTGCCCGCCTCCACCTGCGTCCACACCATGAAGGCCGCCGCCCGGCGCACATGCCCGCCCGGCCGCACCCAGGCATCCGTCAGATGGGCCCCGACCCCCTTGCCGAGCAGCCGGTGCCACGCCGGATGGAAGTCGACCTCGTCGACGCGATGCCCGTATCGATCGTGTGTGCGTAGTTTCGGTGGATTCTCGTTGGCCTGCACCGCCCACTCCTGCAACTGCGCCGATCCGGCCGCCCGGCCGAGCGCCGACAACTCGCCGCGCGTCTCGTCGAGCAGATCCGGATCCAGATGCCGTTCCACGGCCGCCACCAGCGCCTGATCGGTGCCGTAGACGTCGTACCCGGTCAGGGGCGGGGGCTGGTTGGTCACGGTGTGCGTGGTGCCTGCCATAGCCCGAACCTACCCCCGGGTACGACGGTCATGGCCGTGGGTGACCCCGCGTGCCGTTCCCCGACCCGGTGAAGTGGCCTCGCCGGAGGTGAGTGCAGCCCCGAACGGCGGATACCTTTAGGGCGTGCAGCCAGGAAGTCAGTCACCCGAGCAACCCGGGAGCCCCGTCGGGCGTCTCCACCGGGCGCGTGCCCTTTACCGCAACGTCTCCAAGCGGCGGACAGCCTGGCTGCTGTTGAAGGACACCGTCAACTCCTGCGTCGAGTACCGCATCCTAGGTCTCGCCGCCGAAGCCGCCTTCTTCACGCTGCTGTCCGTGCCGCCGCTGCTGCTCAGCCTCATCGGTCTGCTCGGCTACGTCGACGACTGGACCGGTACCGACACCATCACCAGTCTGGAGGCCAACCTCCTCGACGCCTCGCGCACGGTCCTCTCGGACAAGGGTGTCCGGGAGATCGCGCAGCCGATGCTCGACGACGTGATGAAGGGCGGCCGCCCCGACGTCATCTCCATCGGCTTCCTGTTCGCACTGTGGTCGGGCTCGCGCGCGGTGAACGTCTTCATCGACACGATCACCGTGATGTACGGCCTCGACGGCGTGCGCGGGATCGTCAAGACCCGCCTGGTGGCGTTCCTGCTGTTCGTCGGGGCCCTGCTGATCGGCTCGGTCGCGCTGCCGCTGATGGTCGCCGGGCCGGACGCGGTGGTGCGGATCGTCCCCTGGTCGACGACCGTGGTGCAGGTTCTGTACTGGCCGGTCGTGATCGTCCTGTCCGTGGCGTTCCTGACCACGCTCTACCACGTCTCCGTACCCGTGCGCTCACCCTGGATCGAGGACGTCCCCGGCGCGCTCGTCGCCCTCGCCATGTGGGTCCTCGGCAGTTTCCTGCTGCGGATCTACCTGACGAGCACGATCGAGGGCGCCACCATCTACGGCTCCCTCGCCGCCGCCGTCGCCGTCATGCTGTGGATCGGTGTGTCCGCCTTCGCCGTGCTGGTCGGGGCCGCCGTCAACGCCGCGATCGACCGGGTCTGGCCGGCCGCCGCGACGGCCGCGGCCCGCGCCGCCAACGAGCGGATCCGGCAGGAGGAGGCCGCGGAGTACGTGGCCCGGATGGCGGCGATCCGCTCCCACGAGGAGGACGACCCCGACGACCCCGACATGCCGTCCGAGTTCCCCGAGCGGTGGTCCCGGTTCCTTCCCCCGGAGGACGTGACGGGACGCTTCCGCACGCACGTGAGGAGTTCCCCGAAGGCCAACGGGGCCAACGGGGCGAACGGCGCCAACGGGGCGAACGGCGGCACCGGCAGTGAAGGCGGCCACGGCGGCAACCGCGGTAACGGGGAAGAACAGCCCCCGGAGAGGTGAGACCCCGCGGCGGACCCCTTCGGCACCGCACGGTGCACCGGCCCCGTCGGGGCGGAGGACGGTGCGGGCGGCGGTGCGGATCTGCGGCTGAGCCCCGGATCCCGGCGGCGTAGCCTGGTGCACATGTACGAGGAGCGGGCCTCCCGGCTGGCCGGGGCGGTGGTGTGGACGAACACGCCGTCGGCGGCGCCCGGCGCGCTTCCCGTGCTCCCCGACGGCTGTATGGACCTGCTGTGGAGCGGGGGCAGACTGCTGGTCGCCGGGCCGGACACCCGCGCTCACCTCCTCGGCGGCCCGCCCGTGTCCTGGGCGGGTATCCGCCTGTTCCCCGGCACCGCGCCCGCGCTGCTCGGCGTACCGGCCCACGAACTGCGCGACCGGCGAGTGGAGTTGGCCGATCTGTGGCCTGCGGCGGAAGTGCGTCGCCTGAGCGGCCGGATCGCCGCGGCCGCTCACCCGGCGGCGGCACTGGAGGAGCTGGCGCTGGAACGGGCGGCCCCGCCCGACCGGGCACTGCGCCGACTGGTCACCGCCCTCGCCGCGGGACGTGCGGTGGCCGGCACGGCCGACGAACTCGGCCTCGGCGCGCGCCAGCTGCACCGCCGTTCGCTGGCCGCCTTCGGCTACGGCCCCAAGACGCTGGCCCGGATCCTGCGCCTGCAGCGAGCTCTCGCCCTGGCCCGGCAGGGCATCCCGTACGCGGACACGGCGGACCGGGCCGGATACGCCGACCAGTCTCATCTCTCCCGGGACATAAGGGAGTTCACGGGACTCACCCTGGGCGCTCTGGTGCGTCGGCGGCCGGGCTACCGGGCGAGCGGCGCGAACAGGTCGACGCCGTTGCCGTCGGGGTCGAGCACGACGGCGTACCGCTGACCCCAGAAGGCGTCCCACGGCTTCAGCTCGCCCTGGTGACCGGCGCCCAGCAGCTCCTCGTACACCGTGTCGACCTCGCCCGGTGTGTCACAGCGCAGCGCGAGTGAGGCCCGGCCACCCCTGGACGGCGCCTGCCACTGCGGGTGGAACGAGCGAACGGTGTCCTCGGTGTCCAGCATCAGCCGCAGGCCACCGGGGAGTTCGGCCTCGGTGTGCGGCTCGCGCTCGGCCCCGTCGGGGAAGGTGAAGCCGAGCAGACGGTAGAAGGAGACGGAGGCGGCCATGTCGGAGACGACCAGGCCGATGGCATCGAATCGTGGACTCATAGGGCAACGGTAGACAGCGGCGCCGTCACCGGTCTTGAACGAAACGGACAGGCCGGGACCGGACGCACGCGCCTGCCGGGGACGAGGGCTCCCCGGGTCAGCCGAAGGTCACCGGCCCGTTGGGCGTGTCCACGGTGAACGAGAATCCCGCCGGGCCCTCGGTCAGGGCGAGGCCGGTGCCGAGAGCGGTCAGCAGGGGGCGGACCTCCTCGGGGTCGGGGACGGTGGCGGTCAGCTCCAGCAGGGGGCTGACCGGCAGGCCGGAGGCGGAGGGGTGGGGAGTACCGCCCCAGTCGATGAGGAAGGGCACCAGGCCGGACGGATGCGGGGAGCCGCCGTCGGTCAGCCGCCACCGCAGCAGAGTGCCGTCGGGGTGACGCCGGCTCATCTCCCGTACGTCGCCGGTGTCGTAGCCGCGGCTGCGGGCGGCCGCGACCGTCGCGTCCAGGTCGGGCGGGCTGATGGCCCAGGTGACCGTCCGAGCCGAGGCGAGCGCGTCCACACCGAAGGGGCGCGGGCTGGACGGCGTGGGCTGTTCCGGATCCGGGCCGATGATCTCCAGATACGCGCGACGGCCGAGGCCCACGAGATGGTTGCGGGTGCCGAGCCCGACATGCACCCCGCCCGGCGCCGGGACCACTCCCGTGCGCCGGGTGAACTCGGCGACCGTCGCCGCCAGATCGGGCGTTGCGAGGACGATGTGATCGAGGCGTGCGGGAATGGTGTTCATCCCGCCCGAGCGTACGCGCCCGGCCTCCGGATCGGCCCTGCTCAAGAACCGCCGCGGGGCCCGGACTTCCGCCGCCTACGCTCGTCCCCATGACCGCCCGCCTGCTCGTGTACACCCGCACCACCGACTACCGTCACGACTCCATCCCGGACGCCGTCGCCGCCGTACGCGGCTTTGGCGGGTTCACCGTCGACCACACCGAGGAGCCGGCGGCCCTGGAGGCCTCCCTGGACGGGTACGCGGCCGTGGTCTTCCTCTCCACCAGCGGCGAGGTGCTGACCCCGGCCGGGCAGGCACGTCTCGCCGCGTACATCGAGGCGGGCGGCGGTTTCGCCGGGGTGCACGCGGCGGCCTGCACCGAGTACGACTGGCCGTACTACGGCGAACTCCTCGGCGCCCGCTTCGCCCGCCACCCCGAGTACCAGCCCGGCCAGGTGGTGATCGAGGACCACGGCCACCCCGCCACCCGTACACTGCCGGCCCGCTGGGACTTCACCGACGAGTGGTACGACTTCCGCGCCAACCCACGCGGGCGGGTGCGGGTTCTCGCCGTAGCCGACGAGTCGTCGTACACCGGCGGCGGGATGGGAGCCGACCACCCGCTGGTGTGGTGCCGTGAGCAGGGGCGGGGACGGGTCTTCTACACGGCCCTCGGGCACGCCTGCGAGGCCTACGCCGACCCCGGCTTCCGGGCCCATCTGAGCGGTGGCATCGCCTGGGCGGCACGGCTGCGGGACCAGTGACGTTTCTCCGGTGAACCGGTTGCGCCATTGGGGTGAGCAAAGCCTTCATACCGGGAAAGTCGTACATCGACATAGAGATCCTTTTGTCTTGGCAAAGGGCTGTCGTGTCGCGACCGCTCGCTTGCGTCTGGCGTGTTGACCCCTCGACTCCATTGGAGGAGCCGGCCGGTGACTTACGGGAACAAACTGCGGGAGCAGATCGCCGCACCCGGAACGACCCCCCTGATCGGCGTGTACGACATGTACTCGGCGTCGATCGCGGCGGACCACTACGACGGGATGTTCGTCTCCGGCTTCGGATTCGCGGCCTCGCACTACGGGCTGCCGGACATCGGTTTCATCGCCTGGCCGGACATGCTGGCATTCGTCCAGCGGCTGCGGGGCGCGTTCCCGCAGCAGCACCTGCTGGTGGACATCGACGACGGCTACGTCGATCCGGAGGTCGCCTGTCACGTGGTGGAGGCCCTGGAGCGGATCGGGGCCTCGGGGGTGATCCTGGAGGACCAGAAACGGCCACGCCGGTGCGGCCACGCCGACGGCAAGCAGGTGCTGCCGCTGGACGAGTACCTGGCGAAACTGGAGATGGTGCTGGCCACCCGGCGCGACCTGGTCGTGGTCGCCCGTACGGACGCCACCGACGAGCACGACATCCTGCGGCGGGCCGGGACGCTGGCCGCCACGGACGCGGACGTGATCCTGGTCGACGGCGTCCGCACCGTGGAGTGGATCCGCCGGATCCGTGACGTGGTGGGGAACAAGCCGCTGCTGTTCAACCAGATCGCCGGCGGCAAGTCCCCGAGACTCTCCCTGGGCGAGCTGTCCGACCTGGGCGTGGACGTCGCCATCTACAGCACGCCGTGTCTCTTCGCCGCCCACGCGGCGATGGACTCCGCGCTCGCCGACCTCAAGCGGACCGACGGCCGGCTGCCCGAGGTGGACGCGGCGAGCGGCATCGGTGTGCGGGCCTCGACAGAACTGCTGGAGCGGAACATCGCCCGTCTGCGTACCGCGCCCGAGAGCGTGAACGCGTGATCCCGGTCCCGCGCGGGCTTCGGACGGCGACGGTCCTGGCGGCCGCCTTGCTGGGCGCCACCGCGGGGCCCGCGGTCGCCGAAGGAAGCCTGATCACCGTCGTCGACAACTCGCACGCCGACTCGATCCTCGAGGTCGACCGGGCGGCCAACGTCCAGCAGGGCAGCAGCGGCACCGCGGGCAGCGACCACGACGGAAGCGCCGTCGACCTGATGGAGGCGCTGGTCGGCACACCGGAGCGGGGGGCGGACTGAGGCGAGGACCGAGGCGGGGGGGCGGAGGGAAGGCCCACGCGAGCGCCGGAGCGGGGGGCCGAGGCAAGGGGCGACGAGAGGGCCGAGGGGGAAAACACCGGCCGGGCGTCACCGCGATGATGGCCCCCGGCCGCCTGCGGGCTCCCCTCACGCTTCACGCCGTCGCGCTCGCGGCCGGCTTCCGTGCCGCCGCGCTTGCGGCTTCCGTGCCGTCGCCCGTCGCCCGTCGCGCTTGCGGCTTCCGTGCCGTCGCCCGTCGCCCGTCGCGCTTGCGGCTTCCGTGCCGTCGCGCTGCCGCCTGCACGCTCGCGGCACCCGTGGTGTCGCGCTTTCGCCGTCGCGCTCCTCGCTGTCCGGCGCGCGCCCATCCGGCCCGTCGCGTCGGACGAGTGCGGGTGCGCGGGGTCCGGGGTGTGGGGTGCACGGATGCTTGGGTGTGTGGGACGCTTCGGCCGACCGGGGCCGGCATGGGGCCCGGCACCGTGTCACGTCCCCGCGCGCCGACGCGGCGGCGCCGTGCTCGACCGCTCCACGAGCCGCGTCGACAACTCGGTCCTGGTCCCCTCCGGGTGTTCGCCGTCCATCATCCGCAGCAGCAGCCGTAACCCGGTCGCCGCCATCTCGGCCAGCGGCTGACGCACGGTGGTGAGCGCGGGAGTGGTCCACCGGGACTCCGGCAGGTCGTCGAAACCGACCACGCTGACGTCGTGGGGGATCCTCAACCCCCGTTCCGCGAGGGCCAGACAGACCCCGAGGGCCATGCGGTCGGAACAGACGAAGACGGCGGTCGGCGGTTCGGGCAGGTCGAGCAGCTCGCGCATGCGCCGTTGGGCGACGGCCTCGTCGAAGCCGCCGTTGCGCACGTACTCGGGGCGGTGCGCGAGCCCCGCCGAGGCCAGGGCCGAGCGGTAACCGGCGACCCGGGCGCTGCTGCACATCCTGCGGCGCGGGCCCGAGATCACGGCGATGCGGTCATGGCCGAGCGCCAGCAGGTGTTCGGTCGCCGTCACCCCGCCCTGCCAGTTCGCCGCGCCCACCGACACCACCCCCGGCGGGGGCTCGACCACCGGGTCGATCATCACGAACGGGGTGCGGTGGTGCTCCAGCCAGGCGTACTGGGAAGCCGTCAACTCGGCCAGGTCGAACAGCACTCCGGCAGATCCGCGCACGCTCAGCTTGTCCAGCCAACCGCGCTGCGGGCGACCGACGCGGGTGCGGGACAGGGCGGCCGAGACGACCACGTCCAGGCCCGCGTCGTGGGCCGCCTCCTCCACACCGTGCAGCACCGCGCCCGACCAGGAGCTGTCCAACGAGGGCACGACGAGGTCGATGAGCCTCGGCGGCTTGGTCGCGTCGAAGCGCGGCCTGCGCACATAGCCCAACCGGTCCAGTGCCTCCGTCACCCGGCGTCTGGTCTCCGGGGCGACGTCCTCCCGGCCGTTGACGACCTTGGACGCCGTCGGCACGGACACACCCGCCTCGCGGGCCACGACCGCCAGGGTCGGCCCGGCCGTCACGCTCGTACTCGCACTCGCCGTGCGCACCATCGGGAACCACCTCTCCGGCCCGCCCGAGGGCCAGTGAAAGTTCGACCAGCGCCCTTACGGAGCCGATCCGGAATCAGGCGGCTCACAGAAAGCGCTTGCTATCCTAGGGGCGCCGGGGCGTGACGTGAAGACTCCGGAAAACGCGGGATCTTGACGCTGATCGGCCCGCCGGGCGTCGACGCGCCGGCCGCCCCCCGAGCTACGCCGAATGGCCCTGCCGTGAGCACGTGCGCCGGAATACCGCACGCTGTTGTGATGCTCTGGTCATACCGGTGCGTGAGCGCGGCGAAGGGCAGGTGAGCAGATGGCGGCAGACCCGACGGACTCCCGGGACGAGACCCCGGCGGACCCCGACCCCGATCCCGTCGTCACGACCCCCTACGGGGCCGTACGCGGGAGGCACGAGAACGGCATCGCGGTCTTCCGCGGGATCCCGTACGCGGCACCCCCCTTCGGGGCCCGCAGGTTCCGGCCGCCCGTGCCGCCCGAGCCCTGGGACGGGGTGCGCGACGCGGGTGCCTTCGGTCCGACGCCGCCGAAACCGCCGTACTCCGAAGCCTTCGCCCGGTATCTGTCCGACCCCGTCGTGCCGGGCGACGACTGTCTCAACCTCAACGTATGGACGCCCGAGCCCGGCCCGGCCGCTCGGCTGCCCGTCCTGGTGTGGCTGCACGGCGGCGCTTTGACCAGGGGTTCTTCGACCGTGCCGGTGTACGACGGGCGGAACTTCGCCCGTGACGGGATCGTTTTCGTCTCGATCAGCTACCGGCTGGGGGTGGAGGGCTACGGCCTGTTTCCGGACGCCCCGGCCAACCCCGGTCTGCGCGACCAGCTCGCCGCGCTTGAATGGGTCCATCGCTCGATCAGGGCCTTCGGCGGCGACCCCGACAGGGTCACCCTGGCGGGACAGTCCGCAGGAGCCATCAGCGCCGGAGTCCTGATCGCGGCCCCGCAGGCGCGGGGCCTGTTCCGGCGGGCCGTCCTGCAGAGCGGCCCGCCGGAGGCCTTCGAGCGGGACAAGGTCCGGCGCATGGTGCGCCGGATGGCGACCCGGCTGAAGATCCCCGCCACCGCCGAGGCCTTCGCCGCCGTCGACCGGGATCTGCTGCTGCGTACCCAGGCCGACGTCGGCAGGCTCAGCAGCCCGGTCCTGGGCGGGCCCGCCTTCGGCATCGTCGTCGACGGCGACCTCGTTCCGCGCGACCCCCTCCAGGCCCTGATCGACGGGGACGCGGCCCCCGGCGTCGACCTGCTCCTCGGCTGGACCCGGGACGAATACCGGCTGTGGCTGGTCCCGGGCGGTCTGACGGAGCGCGTCGACCGGCTGGGGCCCGTCGCCCTCGCCGGCGCGATGGCCCGCTGCCGCTGCGGGCACGAGGTGCCGCGCGGTTACCGGGTCCTGCACCCCGGGGCCGGCACCGCCGAGATCGTCGGCCAGATGGTCACGGACCGCCTGCTGCGCCTGCCCCTGCACCAGCTGGCCGAGGCCCGACCCGGTGCGTCGTACGTGTACGAGTTCGCCTGGCCCTCGCTGCGGCCCGGGCTCGGTGCCTGCCACGCCCTCGAGCTCGGCTTCGTCTTCGACACCGGCGAGACGGCCGAGTCCGCGAAGCTCGCCGGGGGCGGCGCGCCACAGGAACTCGCCGACGCGATGCACGGGGCGTGGACGCGGTTCGTGGCCACGGGCGACCCCGGATGGGAGGCCTGGAGCGCGGCGCATCCGGTGCGGATCTTCGGCGGCGTCGACAGTGGGCGGTACGCGGGAGACGGTGTCGCGCACGAGGCCGACGGAGTCCCGCGCGAGGCCGATGCCGTCGCGCGAGAAGTCGACACTGTCGCGTGCGAGGTCGACGGTATGTCGTATACCGCGTACGGCCCGCGAGACCGTGAGCTGGCCCTGTGGCCGGCGGAGGCCGCGGTCGCTGCGAGGGGAGAGCCGGTCGACGAGACGGCCGTGCCCTCGGTGCTGCCCGGCAAGGTCCCGCGCAGCACCGAGCTGAGATCGGCGGTACGCCGGCTGCGCCGGCCCGGGGAAGTGAAGGGACGCTGACCGCTCGCCCCCTGGACGCCGTCCTTACGAGGCTCCGCCCCCGGCATCGGCGGGGGAGTGCGGCGGGGCTCCACGACGGGTCCGGTGGGAGGGCGCTTGCGTCGCCGGGCTCTACCGCGGACCCCGCTTCCGGGAGCTACCGTCGCGGGGCTCCACGACGGACCCGGTGGGGAGAGGGCTTCCGGCGGGATTCCGCCCCGGGCCCAGGCGGGACTCCGCCCCGGGCCCAGGTGCCCGGGCCCAGGCGGGGACCGCGCCCCCGCGCCCTCGTGGTGGGCGAGGGGCGGAGGTCTACGCCGGGGTCAGTGTCCGGGCGATCGACGTGACCGCCTTCGGACCGACCCGGCAGCAGCCGCCGATCAACCGTGCCCCCGACTCCCGCCATCCCAGGACCTGTTCGGCAGTGAAGGTGGAGCGGCCGGTCCAGGCGCGGGCCTCCGCGTCCCAGGCCTCACCGCTGTTCGGGTAGACGACGACCGGCTTGCCCGTCACCCGGGCCGCGGTCGCCACGGCGGCTTCGACGTCTTCCGGCGCACAGCAGTTCACCCCCACGGCGATCACCTCGTCCGAGTCGGCGGCCAGGGCGAACGCCTCGTCCAACGGCTGCCCGGCGCGCGTACGGTCACCGGCGATCGAGTACGACAGCCAGGCCGGCACCCCGAGCCCGCGCACCGCGCGCAGCAGCGCCTCGGCCTCTTCGGCGTCGGGAACCGTCTCCAGCGCCAGCACGTCCGGCGCCGCGGCGGCCAGGACCTCCAGCCGGGGACGGTGGAAACGCTCGAGTTCGTCGATGCTCAGCCCGTAGCGGCCCCGGTACTCGGAGCCGTCCGCGAGCATCGCCCCGTACGGCCCCACCGACGCGGCCACCCACAACGGGCGGGCGACGCCCCCGTCCCGGGCCTGCCGGGCCGCCTGCCGGGCCAGTTCCACGCTCAGCGTGAGCAGCCGGGCCGCCTCGTCGTGGTCGATGCCGCGTCTGGCGAAACCCTCGAACGTGGCCTGGTAGCTGGAGGTGATCGCCACGTCCGCGCCGGCCTCGAAATAGGTGAGGTGCGCCCGGGTGATCGCCTCGGGGTGTTCGGCGAGCAGCCGCGCCGACCAGAGTTCGTCGCTCAGGTCGTGTCCGGCGGATTCCAGCTGGTTGGACATACCGCCGTCAAGGACGACGGCTCCGGTGGCGAGAGCCGTGGCGAGGGAGGTCTCGGCGAGGGAAGCGGGGAGGTCGCTGGTCATGCCACGACGCTAGCCGAAGGGACGGCGGGCGGCCGTATCCGTCCGCTGAGTGAACAAAATGACCGCATCATGGGATGTGACCCGTCCGGCGGTTCATCGCCCGGGCGCCGAGTGCCGTCCACCCCGGCGCGCACCGGCCCGCGTCCGCTTGCTCGCCGGGACCAGCAGGCCGCCGAGCAGCCCGGCCGCCAGGATGTACGGCCACCAGCCGAACGCGCCGCTCTCGGTCGCGCCCACGCTGCGTGTCTTCGCCGTCCCCGCACCCGACGAGGCTTGATCGTGCGCGCGCGTCGAAGGACTCGCGGCCGTCGCCGTCGCTGTGAGGACGACGTCATTGCCGTCTCCGCCCCGGTAGCTGATCCGGTAGACGGTGTCGGCAAGTTTCACCTCGGCTCCCTCGCGCAGTTCGTCGAAGGTGCCGGTCGTGGAGGTGTCACCGGTGTGGTCCACAACGGTGATCTCCCGGACGGGGGCGCTGCCCGCCGGGGCGGAACCCCTGGCGGAGGCGGTGCCGGTCGGGGCGGAGCCCTTGCCGGAGGCCGGGGCCTTCCCGGCCGCCGCGGTGGCCTTACCTGCCGCGGACAGGTCGAGCCCGCCGCCCAGGGTGACCTTGCCGCCCACCTCCAGGGGCCGGTCCGCCAGTACCAGTTGTCCCTTGTCGTTCTGCGTGTAGGCGCCGGTCACCGTCAGCCCGCCCGTGACCACGCCCTCGTTCGTCACGGACCCGTTCACGGTGCCCCGGCCGCTGAGCGCGCTCGTCACCCGCAGCGCCGCGCCGCCGGTGTCCAGACGCGCTCCCGCCGATGTCAACCGGACCGCCCGGCTGTTGGCGAGGGTCGCCCCGTCCCTGAGAGCGAGGATTCCCTGCTTGACCGTCGTCGCCCCGGTGTACGTCACCGCGGAACCCGTGAGAGTCGTGGTCGCCGCTCCGGACTGGACGAGCGAGCCGCTGCCGCCGAGCCGGGACAGGGAGAGCGCGGTCTTCGTGTTGCGGACGACGAGAGTGCCGTCGTTGACGATCCGGCGCCGTTCGGTACCGGTGAGCAGGGAACCGTCTCCCTGTGCCGAGCCCAGCCGCAGGACCGCCCCCTTGCGCACGGTGGTCGAGCCGTCGTAGTACTGCGCGGCCGCGAAGGTGACGTCGTTGCCCTTGGTTCCGGCGATGACGACGTCACCGGCGCCGGGCGCGGCCAGCGTGTCGTGGTACCTGCCGCCACCGATCGGCGCACCGAGGGTGACCGGCCCGTCGTAGGCGAACGTCAGCAGCGACCGCCGCCCACTGGCCTCGTGCAGGTTGATGTAGACGGTGTCCTTTGTTCCCGGCATGAAGATCTGGTGCGTCGTGCCGTCGCCCCACTGCACGTCGGCGCCCTCGATGTTGGTGCCTCGCTTGTTCAACTGGTGCGGTACCGCACGCCAGTTGATGTCCGGGTCGCTGAGTGAGGGGTCGGTGTCGCCGCCCCGGTCGCTGTAGCTGTACTGCCCCGTGAGGACGACCTTGCTGCCGGGCCGCGTGTGGACGTTGACGTCGCTGCCGTACTCCCGCTGGTAGAAGTCCTGCCGCAGCGTGACCGTCTGGTTCAGCGGGGTGTCGATGATCCAGGAGCCCTGGTTGAGGATCGCCCGGGCGTTGGGCAGTGACACCGGGTACTCGGGGCGGCCGACCGCCATCCCGGTGCCGTTGTCGATGACCCCGGAGAAGGGGTGGCTGCCCGCCAGGTCGAGGGTGCCCCACATGTTGCGGGGCTGCGTGACCAGGCCGCTGCCGCTGATCGTGCCGATGTTGAAGGTGCGGGTCAGCGACAGCCGGAGCGTGCCGTCGACCCGGACGTTGAGCTGATTGAGCCGGTAGCCGGGAGTGTCGTAGGGGAAGTGCCCGATCAGACCCGTGCCCCCGCCGGTGCCGTACTGCAGGGTCGTCCCGCGCTCGACGGTGATCGCGGGCGGGTCGGGGTTGCCGACCGTGGTGTAGGGATGGTTTCCGCCCAGCGTGCGGACCACCTGCCGCTGTCGCGCCCTGGGCAGCGTGAAGTCGCTGTCCCTGCTCAGGACGAGCGTTCCGCCGCCGCGCACGGTGAGTGTTCCCGCGCCGCGGAAGACACCGTCGTAGGTGGTGGTTCCGGAGGGCACGGTGATCACGGTGTCGCCGGAGAGCGTCACGTCCCGGCCGGCGAGGACGTCGGCGGTGACGTCCCGGGCGCCGGCGGCCGCGGCCGGGGGAGCGAGGGCCACGAGGGCGGCGACGGTCGCGAGGGCGCCGGTGACCGCTGCTGAGGTGTGGAGAGGGCTGCGCACGCATCGGAGACGCGTCGGGGCGGCGCCGATAACAGAAATTCGCTGCCGTCGTGGGGCGACCCAGTGTCCACCGGAGCTCGCCCGCCCCGGAAAACCACCATCCCGCCGGAAAACTCCGGAAAGGGCTTTCCATCAAGTCCCGTCCGACCCGTTGACCTGCTCGTAACACACCCTTACCTTTTCGGCGTTCGCCATTCCATATGTTGTTCGCGATTCCGAACGCCCCTCTCCGAGGGGCAGCCGCGTGGACCCCGCAAGGGGATCGACGGCGACCCGCCGAACGACCTCGACCGCCACACCCGGAGCCGGGCCCTCGGACGGCATCCGGACGGCACCCCCGACCTCGACTTCGGCGTCCCCTTCGCCGACACCGTGAAGGAGAGTGCGTGCGATGAGACGTGCGTACACGACCCTGTTCGCCCTCTGTCTGATGCTGATCGGCGCCCTCGCGACCGCCGGACCCGCTCAGGCGGCGCCCGTGACGATCGCCAACGGCACGCAGTTCACCGACAGTTCCGGCAGCCCAGTGCACGCCCATGGTGGCGGGGTGCTCAAAGTCGGCTCCTACTACTACTGGTTCGGCGAGGACCGCAACGCCGACAACACGTTCCGGTACGTGGACGCCTACCGTTCCACCGACCTGAAGAACTGGGAATTCCGCAACCACGTCCTGACCCAGTCGAGCGACTCCGAGCTGGCCACCGCCAACATCGAGCGCCCCAAGGTCATGTACAACGCCTCCACCGGCAAGTTCGTGATGTGGATGCACAAGGAGAACGGCACCGACTACAGCGAGGCCCGGGCCGCCGTCGCCGTGTCGGACACCGTCGACGGGAACTACACCTGGCAGGGCAGCTTCCGTCCGCTCGACCAGCACATGTCCCGTGACATCACGGTCTTCGTGGACAGCGACGGCGCCGGGTACATGGTCTCGGCCGCGCGCGAGAACTACGACCTGCAGATCTACCGGCTGACGGCCGACTACACCGGTATCGCGAGCCTGGTCGCCGACCCCTGGCACGGCGGCCACCGAGAGGCGCCGGCGCTGTTCAAGCGGGGCGGCGTCTACTTCATGCTCACCTCGGCCGCGACCGGCTGGAGCCCCAACCAGCAGCAGTACGCCACGGCCACCTCGCCGGCCGGCCCCTGGACGGCCATGACCAACGTCGGCGACTCGACGTCGTACGGCTCGCAGACCGCGTACGTCCTTCCCGTCCAGGGGACTTCGGGCACGTCGTACCTCTACCTGGGTGACCGCTGGGGCAACTCCTTCGGCGGGACCGTCAACGACTCCCGTTACGTCTGGCTGCCGCTGACGTTCCCCACGACCACCTCGCTGTCGATGTCCTGGTCCCCCGAGATCACCGTGGACACGGCGGCCGGAACGGTCACCGGCACGAGCGCCACGTACAACACGCTCGTCGCCCGGCACAGCGGCAGGTGCGCGGACGTCACGAGCCAGTCCCTGTGGGCGGGCGCCCAGATCAAGCAGTACGACTGCAACGGCGGTGACAACCAGAGGTACTGGTTCAGGTCCGTCGGCGCCGGCTACTACCAGTTGGTCGTCAGGAACAGCTCCCTGTGCCTGCGGGAGAACGCGAACACGGTGAGCCAGGAGAACTGCGACGCGACGGCCACCACTCAGCAGTGGTCGCTGACGACTTCGGGCAGCTACGTCAACATCAAGGCGCGCGCGAGCGGCGAGTGCCTCGACGTGAACGGCGCGTCCACCGCCAACTCGGCCGCCGTCATCACATACACGTGCAACGGAGGGGCCAACCAGCAGTGGACGCGCGGCACCTGATGCAACGTCAGGTCAGCAGGTCGATCGCGTCGATCGATGTGCCCGCGCTGAGGTAGGAGGTCGTTCCCGAACCGCTCACCACGTTGATCTTCAGCACGTTGTACTGGCCGGTGTCCGTGAGCCACGCGCTCGCCGGCACGCTGTAGGTGAACGTGTTGTTGTTGCCCCGGTAGGACCCGTTGGTCAGGGACCGGGTGCTCGGCTGGGTGGGCGGGGAGGGGATCGACGAGGTCCAGGTGTCGTTCACCACGACCTGCGGCCGGCCGTTCGCGTAGGCCGTCGTCACACCGATCCGCAGGGTGTGCGCGGCGGCGGCCTGGGCCGCGGTCAGCTTGAAGTACACGAGCAGACCGCTGTTGACGTCCTTCCACAGGTAGCAGGGGAACGCCGAGGTCTCGCTGCCGCTGCCGATCACCACGTTGCCGGTCCAGGCGGCGGCCCGGACGTCCGAGGGGTGCGCGTACGTCATCAGGTCGGCGTTCTTGAAACCGCTCGGCGTACCGGTCCAGTCGTTGATCCGCCAGATCGCGCTCGCGTTGCCCGGGTCGTTCGAGGACGGGATCGCGATCGAGTTGAGTGTGGTCGTCCCGCCCGCGGACACGGTCACCTGCGTACTGTATACAGCCAGTTCGCTCTTGTGGACGGTCAGCGTGTACGTCCCCGGGAGCACCCCCGTGATCGAGAAGTAACCGTCGGAGGACCGCGCCGGACCCCAGTACTGCGCCGCCGAGTTGGCCAGCCCGACCGTGTACGGGTACGCCGTGTTGCGCCCGGTGATCCCGACCCCCGCGACCCGGCCGCGGCCGCTCGCCCCCACGTATCCGGAGATGCCGAGCGAGTCCGCCCACGAGGTGGTCAGGGTGCCGGGGAACAGTGCCGAGGAGGGCGCGCCGCCGTCCGTGAAGGCGATGACGTACGGGCCCTGGAGGCCGAAGCGCTGCTCCTCGGTCTGGTTCTGGCCGTAGTACAGGATCTCGTACAGGCCGCCGCCGTCGGCGCTCTGGTGGCGCAGGAGGGAGCGGTAGAAGGGGCCGCCCGATGCCTTCTCGTGGTTGCTGCGCACGATCCAGAGACCGACGCTGCCGGTCGTCCAGCCGATGTGGTCGTAGTCGATGACGCGCAGCTTGGAGTAGTGCTTGGAGCGGGTCTGGCCGTCAGACTTCGCGAAGACGTCGGAGGCCTCGACGGTGCTGGTCGTGTAGGTGTAGGAGTCGGGCTCGTCGTTGAGGAACAGGCCCGCCCTGACGCGCACGATGTAGCGGGTCGCGGAGACGGACGTGTCGGCCTTGTTGGTCCACAGGTAGACGTTGTTCTCGCCGCTGCGGGCCGCGTAGTAGTGCTTCAGAGTGCCGTGCGTGACCGAGATCAGGATCGTCGAGCCGGACTGCGCGATCGTCACGGTGGAGCTGCCCAGGCCCGACTCGATGTGCGAGTTCATGCCGCCGTAGCCCTGGTACTCGGTGCCCCGGTAGGCCAGCGAGGTGAGGTCGCCGGTGCTCTTGCTGACCTTGAAGACCAGGTTGGCACCGGTGTCGACGACGTAGTTCGAGCCGTCGTCGGTGTAGCCGAAGGCCGCCGCGGCGGCCGGTACGGCGAGCGGTCCGGCCAGGGCGGCCGAGCCTGCGGCGGCCGCGGTGCCGAGGACGAAGGTGCGGCGTCGGACCGGCCTGTGGCTCTCGGATCCGGACATGGGGGTGCCTCCTTCGGGAGATGTGGGGGTGCGGGTGACTGAGAGATTGACAGTTGAATCGATTTCGCGAAAGGGCTTTCGCTTGCTGGAGGTTGGCAATCTTGTGAAATCGGTCCCAGCCCTAGAAAGCGCTTGCCAGAGACGGTACGGTCCAGCCGCCAGCCCTGTTCCCGTGCCGGAGGAGCCGCAAGTGAGACGTTTCAACATCGCCGTACTGGCGGCACTGACCCTGGCCATCGGCCTGACGACCGGACCCGCCGCGCAGGCCCACGGCGGTCGCGCACCGCTCGGCATCGACAACTGCGCCGCGACCGCCTGCCACTTCGACGTCCCGCCCGGCACCTACGACGTCGAGGTCGTCCTCGGTGGCGACACCGGGTCGAGCACCGCCATCAGCGGAGAGACCCGGCGCGCCCTGCTCCCCGAGACCGCCGCCCCCGCCGGCGGACACGTCGTCCGCAGCTTCACGGTCGACGTCCGTACCCCGGAGGGAGAGCCGACGGGCGTGGCCGGAACCGCCGGTCTCGACCTGACGGTCGGCGGCTCGGCGCCGGCCCTCGCCGACATCCGGGTCACCCGTGCCTCGCACGCCCGGCAGATCTTCCTCGTCGGTGACTCCACGGTCTGCGACCAGCCGGCGGACCCGTACACCGGCTGGGGCCAGCAGTTGCCGCAGTACCTGCGCAAGGGAGTGTCGGTCGCCAACTACGCCGATTCCGGGGAGAGTACGGTCACGTATCTGGGGAACCCGCTGCTCTGGGCCACGGTCCAGCCGCTGATCCGCGCCGGCGATCTCGTGCTGGTCCAACTCGCCCACAACGACAAGACGACCGACGAGGCGACGTACCGGGCGAATCTCGAGACACTGGTGGCGGGAGTGCGGGAGAAGGGCGGACGGCCGGTCCTGGTGACCCCCATCGTGCGCCGCTGGTTCAATGCCGACGGCACGCTGAACAACGGAACGGCTCTGCTGGTCAACGGACTTGGCGTCGACCACCCGGCGGTGATCCGCTCGGTCGCCGCCGCGCAGGACGTTCCGCTGATCGATCTCACCGCCAGGACCAAGGAACTGGTGGAGTCCCTGGGCGTCGAGGGCTCCAAGGCGCTCTACCTGTACAACGAGAAGCGCGACAACACGCACACCTCCGTGCACGGAGCGACGGTCTACGCGGGCCTGGTCCGTGACGAACTCGCCGCCCGGCATCTGGTGCCGAGGGGCACCGTGCGGGTGGGATGAACGCCTGGGGGCGTCCCGACCGGAACCGGGACGCTCCCAGGTCCTGGCCCCACCGGGCCCCGCCCCGGCCGCGAAGGAAAGAAACAGCAGATGCGCCTGCCCCCGCCCGATTCCGCCCGTAGCCCCCGCACCGGTTACACCCGCGCCCACTGGGAGGCGGCCGCCGACGCCCTGCTCGCCGCGGTGGAGCCCTACGCCACCGAGGACCGCGCTCTGTACCACTTTCCGGGCGACCGGCAGAGCTGGTCGGGCCGCCTCTCCGACGGCCTGGAGGGGTACGCCCGCACCCTGTTGCTGGCCGCCTTCCGCCGCGACGAGACGGCGCTCGAGCGCTACGCGTGTGGTCTCGCGGCCGGTGTCGGCGGGGTCTGGCCCCGCATCGAGGACCGCGGCCAGCCGCTCGTCGAGGCCGCGTCGATCGCCCTCGCGCTGCGGCTGACCCGTCCGCTGCTCTGGGACCGCCTCGACGACGGCGTCCGGCAGCGCGCGGCGCGATGGCTCGGCGACGCGCTGACCGCCGAGGCCTGGCCCTGCAACTGGGAACTGTTCCCGGTGACGGTGGGCGGCTTCCTGGAGTCGGTCGGCCATGAGCCGGAGGCCTCCCGCAAGGCGATCGACCGCGGTCTCGAGCGCATCGAGCAGTGGTACGTCGCCGACGGCTGGTACAGCGACGGTCCCGGCCGCGCCTTCGACTACTACAACGGCTGGGCCATGCACCTCTACCCAGTCCTGCACGCCTGGCTGGCCGACGATCCCGAGCTGCTCACCCTCTACGGTGGCCGGCTCAGGACCCATCTCGCCGACTACGCCCGCCTGTTCGGCAGCGACGGCGCCCCCCTGCACCAGGGCCGCTCCCTCACCTACCGCTTCGCCACCACCGCCCCCCTGTGGCTGGGCGCCCTGACCGGCCACACCCCGCTGCTCCCCGGCGAGACCCGCCGCCTGGCCTCGGGCGCGCTGAAGTACTTCCTGGAACGGGACGCGGTCGACGAACACGGGCTGCTGACGCTCGGCTGGCACGGCCCCGACGGGTCGGTCCTCCAGGGCTACTCGGGGCCGGCCTCCCCGTACTGGGCGAGCAAGGGCTTCCTCGGTCTGCTGATCCCGCCGGAACACGAGGTGTGGACGGCGCGGGAGGAGGCGGGTCCGGCGGAACGGGAGAACACGGTCACCCCGGTCGCCGCCCCCAACTGGCTCCTGCAGTCGACGAGTTCGGACGGACTGGTGCGCCTGCACAACCACGGCAGCGAGGACGTCCGCTACGACCCGCACTACACACGGTTCGCGTACTCCACGGTCACCCGCCCCGTGGACTCGCCGGCCGACAACGCCGTCACGGTCGGCGGCGACCCGCACCGCGAGGGCATCGTCCCGCTCGGCGTGGGGGAGGACTGGGCGGCCTCCCGGTACGCGCTGAGCTCCGGCGCCGAGGTCACCAGCCTGGTGGTGGCCCGGGGCGCGGTGGAGGTACGGGCCCATCTGGTGACCGGCGCGGAACCGGGCACGGAAGTACGCGTCACGGGTTGGGCGCCGGAGGAGGGCGGGGAGCGGCGGGCGGATCTGGTGCCCCTGCACGGGCTGTCGGGCACGGCCCCCCTGTCGGGTGTGCTGGGAGAGGGTCCGGCCACCCTCTTCGTGGCGCTGGCCCGCCTCACCGCCGAGCCCGACCCCCTGCCCCTGTCGGAACTGGTGTCCGTGGAGGTGCGGAGGGCCGGCGCCGACCACGCTCACGGGGCGTACGACCTGAGCGTCCGGTGGCCGACGGGCGCGGAGCGCCACTTCCGTTTCACGGCTTCAGCCGAGCCACCCGCAGTGTCGTCGTGGTCGGTGAGGCCCCGGTGAGCGCCTTCGCATAGGACGGCGTCACGGGGGCGTACGCCCAGGTCAGCGTCCCGTCCCTGAGGACCGCGAGGTCGCCGGTGATACGGGTGCTCACCACCTTGTCCGGGCTCTGGAACGTGCCGTTCCAGTCGACGAGACGCAGGTGGGTGCCCGTGAAGGTTCCGGTGCAGGTGCCGCTCGCGCACTTGGCGCCCTTGAGGGACTCCCAGGAGACGAGAAGGCGGTCCTTCCCGTACGGCGCGACATGCACGTCGACGTTCTCCGTGCCGGCGGCGCTGGTGAGGTAGACCGCCTTGCCCGGGCCGGAGTTGCGGTTCTTCAGGAACGCCAGCGCGACCTGATGGGTGCTCGTCCTCGGCTTCACGGTCCAGCCACGGCCGCTGGCGTCGTCCGGGTTCTTCTTGGCCGAGAGGGCGCCACGGGAGGCGAAGGCGGTCACGTAACGGCCGGTGGACGACTTCACGAGATCGCCGGTGCGGCCGGGGAAGGTGCCGCCGCAGTAACCGGCCCAGCACTGCTCGCGCTGCACCACCGGGGCGGTGTCCGGGGCCCCGATACCGGTCGAGACGAACAGCCCCGAGCGCCAGTCGTCGAAGCACAGGGAGGTGAAGGCGCCGGACGTCTCGGCGTGCAGGGCGATGCCCTCGTTGTGGCTGCAGCCCCAGCTCCAACCGCCGCCGAGCTTCGCCCCCTTGGCGCTGAGGTACGTCATCTTGTCCCCGTAGTGCCCGTCGGCGAAGCCGCCGGCTCCGTGCACGACGAAGTAGGCGCCGTACTTCGTGCCGTTCCAGGTGAGCTGCCCGTCGAGCAGCGGGGCGGTGTCGTGCGAGGCGGTCCCGGTGAGCTTCGTGACGAAGGTCCGCTTGCCGCCTGTGTAGCGGACGATCGCGGCGGCCGTCTCCTTCCACTTGTTCGTGTCGGCGACCCGGGTGAGCAGGGCGAAGCCGTTGTTGTGCGCGACCAGACCGCCGACCTCCTTGGCGCCCCTGACGACCGTGTCGGCGCCCGAGCGTTTCCCCGCGGCGGTGAGCGGCGTGACGTGGACGCCGTCCGCCGCCGGCCAGCCGACGCGCAGTGTGCCGTCGGGGGCCACCGCGGTCGCCGTCCGCGTCCACTCCCGGGTGTTGTTGTAACCGGCCGACAGGTAGGGGAACTTGGCGGCGAGCGTGACCGCAGTGGTGGTGGGGGAGAGGTTCGGGGAGGTCGTCGCGGCCCCGGCGGTGGCCCACCAGGCGCCGGCGAGTACCCCGGCGGCCGCGAGGACGCCGATCGCGGGCCTGCGGGCCGCGCGCATCCGGCGGTGGCGCGTCGTGTGTCGTGCAGATGTCATGGCCAGTGGTTGCCGCCGAGGCGGAATAGGTTGCCCGGCGGGTACGACGTGGGGGCGGGAATCCGCGTTGCCGTGTGCGATCGATGTGCAGAAGAATCCGGCCATGACTTCTGCCATCCGTCACGTGACGATCGACAGCTCTGACGCCTACGCCCTCGGCAGCTTCTGGTCCGAGGTGCTCGGGCTGCCCCTCCACGAGGACGACAAGCCGGGCGACGAGGAGGCGCTGATCGAGGGTGCGGGGCTGCTCTTCGTCACCGTCCCGGAGGGCAAGAGCCGGAAGAACCGGATCCACTTCGACCTCCAGCCGCAGGACCGCACCCGCGAGGAGGAGGTCGAGCGTCTGCTCGCCCTCGGCGCCACGCTGGCCGGCGACCGCCGCAGGCCCGACGGCACGGGGTGGGCGGTTCTCACCGACCCGGAGGGGAACGAGTTCTGCGTGGAGCGCAGCGCGGGGGAGCGGGCGGTGGACTGAGGCGGCGGGCTCAAGGCGGCGGTGGCCGCCCGGCGGTCTCGGTCCGGGTCAGCCGGCCGTGTCGCCGATGTCGCCCGTGTCGGTCTCCCGTGGCCAGTGGGTCAGGGCCATGTGCAGGGCGTCGATCGCCTTGTCCCACGACCGCTGCACATCCCGGGGCGCACCGAAGCCGCCGCCCGCCTCCAGCGCGCAGTACCCGTGAAAGGTGCTGCGCAGCAGGCGGACGGCGTCGGTGAGATCGGGTTCGTCGAGATCGTAGGCGCGGAGCATCCCGTAGGTGATCTCGGCGGTGCGGCGCGGAGCGGGGGAGCCGGCGGTCAGCTCCCCGTCGGTCTCCGGGTCGATACGGATCTGGGTGGCCGCGTACCGGCCCGGGTGGCGCAGGGCGTACTCCCGATACGCCCCCGCGAAGGCGACCAGCGCCTCTTTGCCGGCGAGTCCGACGACGGCCACGGCGATCCTGTCGATCATCTCGCCGCCGACCAGCAGCGCGAGCCTCGTCCGCAGTTCGCGAAGGTTTTTGACGTGCGAGTACAGGCTCGCGTCCTTGACCCCGAACCGCCGGGCCAGCGCCGAGATGCTGACGTTGTCGAAGCCGGCCTCGTCGGCCAGTTCCGCGGCGGCCTCGACGAGGCGGTCGGTGGTGAGGCCGACTCGTGGCATGGGGACCGCCTTGTGTGCGCTGCGCTCGGACCTGGAGGTAACAGGCAGGATCCTAAGGGTTCCGCAGGCAGGGGGATCGGACGGCGGGGTGGGGACTCCACCGTCCGGTCCGGACCGATCCGGTTTCGGTCCGGTTTCGGTCCGGCCGGCCCGGGACGGAGCCCACCGGACCACGGAGGCAGGGGCCGCGCACCTCGATGCTGCCGATCACTCGTCAACCTCCTCAGCAGCGCGGCCGGCCGGCTGGGAGC